>JBOFGJ010000040.1:0-1117 GCA_051649065.1 Flavobacterium sp.
CGTTCAGTGGTAATCTTTGGTGCAATAGAGTTGAGTACATAGTTACAAGGAGCTTTCTCCAGTTCACTAGGTATCCACTCTTTTACAGTAGCGTGTGGACCAATCATCGCTTGAAGAATTACAGCAGGATCTTCCAGTAAGTAAAGATCATTAATACGACTGGTATTAGGACCTAAATTAAATTGCCACTTGGTATCTCTGTAACGAACTACAACATCGAAATCATTCTCAGTTGCTTTACCTTTACTCAACCCAATAAGTTCACTAATCAAGAAATTTACGTAGTCAGAAGTTAACCCATAATCCTGATGAGTTAATTGCCTAATAGCGTCCTGACTATTACGATGATAATACAGACCTTCCCCAGTTAACCGATTAACTACGAAGAACTCACAATCATCAAAGTAATGGTATTTACGAGGTTTGTCAGTAAACCCTGGGAAAATCAATAGTTTTCGTTTACTGTCTTTCTCAGAATAATAGTCATTCAAACTACTGTACTGGTACTTTACTTCCATTTTGATAGTTGGATCGTAGTAAACTTCTAACAAATCACCAATACGACCAACATACTTACTAATCTCAGTAATAACACCATTTACAAAGAAAGTGACTTTCCCAATACCATAAGCTAAGTAAGCGTTGTAATGATTCTTCAAATTGGTTAAATCAGAGCCAGTTACAAACTCTACTCCAGAATAACCAAATCGCCATTTGACTTGTTGATCACTTGGAATGATCGCAGTGTTAATATCTGTCGTGTAACAACGAATATACATGTTACTACTAACAGGAATTGGGTAATTACCATTAATAGGGAACGCTACAAAAGTGTTTCCCTCGAAGGTGTTTAAAATATAGGTATGAGTTCTTGGAAAGATTCTACCTTTACTATTATAAACATCCAACCCAACACCACGATCATGAGAGATGGTGGAAGCTTTCACCCAAGTATTAAACGGATACCAGTGATTGCCTCGACTACCCATATTCCAGTAGTCGAGGTCTAAACCGCCCATTGAAAAGATATGATAAAACACACCTTCACTTGGTAGTGTAAACGACTTCCCCATATAGAAGAAGTTATTCACATAACCAAGTGCTGGAGAAACCCGAG
>JBOFGJ010000041.1:0-2483 GCA_051649065.1 Flavobacterium sp.
CCAATCTACACAGCAATATCCTGATGTAAAAGAGAATGCTATGAGTACTTCATTCTCACATATCTTCCAAGGAGGATACTCTTCTGGATACTATAGTTACAAATGGGCAGAGGTATTAGATGCAGATGCTTTTGCTTACTTTAAAGCTCATGGTATCTTCAATAAAGAGGTAGCTACGAAGTTTAAAGATAACGTACTGTCTCAAGGAGGTACAGATCACCCGATGACATTGTACAAGAAATTCAGAGGTCAAGAACCTACTCCTGATGCTTTACTGAAAAGAGCAGGATTGTTATAATAAAATCAAGGAAGCTAATTGGCTTCCTTTTTTTATCTTTACTCTTCACTAATACTATAACTTATGTCTTCTCTTCCTCTGTCAGATAACTTTGATAACAAAGTAACACTCAAAAAAGGAGATTACTTATTCTGTCCAGGAGATATCAATACAAATTTGTACTACATAGTAAATGGCTGTGTTCAACTATATATCTTAGACCAAGCGGAAGAGCGTATAATTAGATTTGGATACAAAGGAAGTTATATTTGCGCTTTAGACAGTTTACTTACACAACTACCTACTATCTATTACCTACAAGCTATTAGACAAACAGAGGTACTTATATCACCTAAAGAAAACACCGCTCTATTACTACAAGATATGGAAGGTATGAAACAATTACTCTTACAATTTCAAGAAAGAGAAATAGACTTGTTGACAGAAGCTCCTATTGATAGGTATAAAAGAGTTTTACAGCGTTCCCCTTTATTATTTCAAGAAGTTCCTCAGAAATATATTGCTACCTATTTACGCATGACACCTGAAACGCTATCTCGTTTAAAAAAGCTTGATCTCAATCAAGATTTATAAGTTTAGTTTACCTCATCTTTGCTAAAGATAATATTACAACCATGACCAACCGAGAAGTATTAGATGAGTTATTATTACTAACTAATAAACATATAGAGCAATTAAAAGTAATCAGAGAACTAGATCAAGAACACTTGAAATACAGTCCATCTGTAAATCAATGGAATATTTTACAGTGTATGGAACACCTCAACCATTACTTTGATTTTTACTTACCACAGTTCACTACTACGTCTAAATTATACAGCTCTACTTCTGATAAGATATTTAAACCCGGTTTTATAGGAAACTACTTTACCAATATATTGGTCTACAAAGAAAATCAAAAGAAAATTAGTAGTCCAAAACCTACTAATCCTATAGGAAAAGAAATAAGTATGAATGTAATAACAACGTTTGAAAACAACTTAGTGTTACTAAAAAATATTTTAAGCTCAATATCTCCTTCTACCTTAAACAACAAACATATTACTACAATGTTTTCTAATTGGTATAAGCTAAAAGTAGGAGATGGATTACGCATTGTAATCTATCACAATGACCGACACTTTCATCAAATGAATAAACTAATACCATCTAAATTATAAAACAGAAAATCCCATTGCGATGCAATGGGATTCTTTTATTTTTGGGACTTGTATCTAAGCATTTTTGTCTCTACACGTCTATATTGTGGTTACTGGATGGTAGACAGGGCAGAAAGAAGAATGTCCAATGGACATTATGAATAATGAGCCAGGAGAAGAAAGGACTATTGCGTCTCTACAGTGAATCGCATACATAGTCAACAAATGCTGTAGGCATAAACCGTGAACTGTAAACTGTATACCGTTAACTATAAAAAACACTCTTCGTTATAAACGTAAGCATCAAGTGTAATTGGCATCTTATTAGCTTCTTTAAGGTCATTTTGAGCTTCGTTATACTTATCTGCCTCTGAAGTTGCTTTAGGGTCTTTAATAGTACCTAATAAGTCTTTAATACGATCTAATTCGCGTTGTTGATCTGCTTTAAGATACCCAACAGCCACTTCACATACTTCTTTAAATGTTTTACCTCCTACCTGTTTTAAGAAAGCAGCATCTGTCTTATCATTATCGATACCATCTTCTGCGTCATAGATAATATTATAGTTACCTATAATCTGTATTGCTTTCTGTAAGCGTTGTTGATCATCATCATTGCTTAAAGACACCATCATCTTATCTTCTGAATCAGCATATGCATCCATATTCTCTGCAGACAACTTCAATTCTTTAGTCTCAGTTTGTTCTGCTGGTGCTTCTACTTTTGTTTCTTCCACTACTACTGGTGCTTCTGCCTCCTTGTCTTTACAACTAACTGTAAGAAGAGCCAATGCAAATATTGTTAAGCTTAATTTTTTCATCTCTATACGTAAAGGAGCAAATGTAAAACCTAAAATACCAATTATACAATAGCTATAATCAGCTATTTTTTTCACTTATATTCAATGGTACTATACAAAAAAGGGAAGGTAATACTACCCTCCCTTCGAATCAAAACAAAACCACTATAATTAATATAGTCTCTTTACTTATTATGAAAAAACTTATTATGATAAGTCACCAAACTTCCCAGAGTTAAAGTCCTC
>JBOFGJ010000042.1:0-1045 GCA_051649065.1 Flavobacterium sp.
GCTTGGTTAGATAGTTTTCGTTCTTTACTCAATAGATTCGACACCACACTTTCTAGCTGGATGGCGTGGAATTTCATCGCTTTTATTGTTATAGGCCTAAAGAAATTTCAGAAAACTAAAAAGTCAAGATGACTTCAAAAAACCTCAGTATTAAATACTGAGGTTTTTTTATATGCAATTGCTAGAGAAAGATTGTTCTATGATAGGTCTAAGATGGTTTTAGGATTCTCTTATAAAATGGTTTTTGTTTAGAGCAAATAGGGGGAATTGTAGAAGAATTGTAAAAGGATTTATGGCGAACGCTTGCTGTTACTGGGGTTAGAGGTATGTTTTAGAAAGTAAGTGATTAATGTGTTTTATTTATAAGTGTTTGATTTTTAGTTTTTTGAATTTAATTTATCTCAATTTGAGAACTAAAAAAGTGAACTACTTTTTTACTTTTAGAGCACTAAAAGTGTGATAATAGGATATTTAAATTAGAAATACCTTTTAAATTGTGTTTTTAAAAGGTATAAATGGACATATAAAGCGTCAAAGAGCAAAAAATAATAACTAGAAAAAGGGATAACCTTTAAAAATAGCTATTTGCACAATATATACTATATAATATAGAGTAGGGGAATATAACTACTCAATAAGAGTATATCTGTACTATATATAATAGAGTAGTGTACATACTGTATATATAAGTAAAGACTCTTTATATGCCATTAAAGCTAGAAATATTCCCTATCACCAACAGTAAAACAAGAAAAGTGATAATTCTTCAAAAAAACTTTCATCTCTAAAACATCGTATAATAACGAGTTACGAAATAGTTAAAAAAAACCTTTAAAAAAAGACTAGCTAAAGTTTGCGAGTAAGGAAAAAGGTACTACTTTTGCATCCGCATTAGAGAAGTAATAACGCCTCTAGAGGCAGACGATCATAAACAAAAAGTGAAGCAAGAATTACTTAAAAATAGGCTTTAAAAAATTTATAAAAAGAAATTTGGATAAGATAAAAATAAGGTAGTATCTTTGCAGTCCGCTTCAGTAAAAACGCG
>JBOFGJ010000043.1:0-1440 GCA_051649065.1 Flavobacterium sp.
CAACATATATCCTAATAAAGCTCCTCCTAAGACAATAAAGGCACTATTTATCTTTTTAAATTTAAATACTATTATACTACTGATAAAGGCTATAAAAAGGGTTTGCCAATTGGTTAATGTGTCTTTACTCATAGTAAAACATACAGCTAGAATTAACGCAACTGAGGCAATATTTACTGCATCTAAAAACACAGATAGCCCTTTTGAGTTACGCAGTTTTTTTATCAAAGGTTTTAACAAAGCCACCAAAATAAAGGATGGTAAAAAAATAGCTAGCGTTGATATAAGCGCACCTAATATTCCATTGATCTGAAAACCGATAAAGGTAACTGAAGAGAACACAGGTCCTGGTGTAAATTGCCCTACTGCAATAGCATCAATGAGTTGTTGTTTTGACAGTATACCTGTATTTACTAGTTCTGAGTCTAAAAAGGCAAATAATACATATCCACTACCGTAAAGTATAGAGCCTATCTTAAGAAAAACCCAAAATAAGTGCATATTTGTAGTAGTGAAACACGTATCTTGAAAGAAAGTTAAGAATGTCAAAGGCATGATACTTTGTATAGTATTATGGCTTTTAGTATTGAAATAAAACAAAAGATAAGCAAGTAATCCAGCACCAAACATTAAGATGATTTCATTAATACCTATTAAAGAAGCTATAAAGACTATAAGTCCTAAAAGGGCTAAGAATAGAGATTTAATAGACTTTTTAGCTAGTGGAAAGATAGCCCCAATAATAACGGCTATAATAGCAGGTTTAATACCGTAAATAAAAGGTTGTACTTGTGGTAATTGCCCATAAGTTTTATAAAAATATGCTAGTATACCTGTTATGAAAATAGCAGGAAGAATAAAACATAGTCCAGCAATTATTAGACCTTTCCAACCAGCTTTATCATATCCAATATGAATAGCCATTTCAGTGCTGTTAGGACCAGGAATCAGATTTGTAGCACCGAGTAGATCTAAAAAGTGTTGTTCATCCATCCATTGTTTTTTTACAACTACTTCTTCTCGCATCATTGCAATATGAGCAGCAGGACCTCCAAAACCAATAATACCAAGTTTGGAAAAAACTTTTGCTAGTTCTTTTAAATGTACTTTCTCTGGCATATTAACTCCTTATTCTAGTTTTTATAATTAGCAAATCTGATAAAATTTAAATTTAAAATAAGGTGAATTTGAAAAAAGAATGGCACTTTATTTCTTACGAAATTCTTTAGGGGTTAAACCTGTAAAACGTTTAAAGTATTTTATAAAGTATGAAGAGTCATTAAAGTTTAGATAATAGGCAATTTCACTAATTCTATTTTGGGAGTATAACAATTGTCTTTTTGCTTCATCAATAATATGCTTAGCTATTATCTCTGAGGCTGACTGTTTTAGTGTTTTACGACAAATAGCATTTAAATTTTGTGGAGATGTCTTAAGTTT
>JBOFGJ010000044.1:0-1151 GCA_051649065.1 Flavobacterium sp.
CTATACTGTATATAGCAAGCACATTCTTAGGCTATATTTTAATTCTTGTCTCAGGTGCTTGGATTAGTAGATTACTCAATGACAACCTTATGCAAGACGTGTTTAATTTTGAGAATGAAAGTTTTATGCAGGAGACCAAGTTCATTGAAAATGAATACTCGGTTAACCTTCCTTCAAAGTTTTATTATAAAGGAAAGTGGAACAGCGGTTGGATAAACATTGTTAATCCCTTTCGAGCAACCATTGTGCTTGGAACTCCTGGTTCAGGTAAATCCTATGCTGTGGTCAATAACTTTATCAAACAACAAATCGAAAAAGGATTTTCCATGTATATCTATGATTTTAAATTCGATGATCTATCTACCATTGCTTATAATCATTTGCTTTTACACAAAAACAAATACGCTATTACGCCTAAGTTTTATGTCATAAACTTTGATGATCCAAGTCGCAGTCATCGTTGTAATCCGATTAATCCATCTTTTATGACTGATATATCCGATGCTTATGAATCTGCCTATACCATTATGCTTAATTTGAACCGCTCGTGGATACAAAAACAAGGTGACTTCTTTGTGGAATCTCCTATTATTCTACTGGCTGCTATTATATGGTTTTTAAAGCTTTATCAAAACGGAAAGTACTGCACCTTTCCTCATGCTATTGAGCTACTTAATAAAAAGTATGCTGATATATTTACCATTCTTACCTCCTATTCTGATTTAGAAAACTACCTATCCCCTTTTATGGATGCTTGGGAAGGTGGAGCTCAAGACCAATTACAAGGACAGATAGCTTCGGCTAAAATACCGCTATCTCGTATGATCTCACCATCACTGTATTGGGTGATGACAGGAGATGATTTTACTTTGGATATTAATAATCCAAAGGAACCTAAGATACTATGTGTAGGTAATAACCCTGATCGTCAAAACATCTATTCTGCGGCACTTGGACTTTATAACTCACGTATTGTAAAACTAATCAATAAAAAAGGACAACTTAAAAGCTCAGTCATCATAGATGAATTACCGACCATTTACTTTAGAGGACTTGATAATCTTATTGCTACAGCTCGTAGTAACAAAGTAGCAGTGTGTTTGGGATTTCAAGACTTCTCTCAGCTTAACAGAGATTATGGAGATAAAGAA
>JBOFGJ010000045.1:0-4275 GCA_051649065.1 Flavobacterium sp.
AAAAAATAGGAATAAAAAAACATAACTATTTTCTTACTTTAAACACTACGAGTGCTTAAAAAGGAGTTATTTTGAAAAAAAAAGAAACTAAAACCATCTAAAAGAGGAAAAAAGAGAAATCAAATAGAGGTTAAAACAAAAAAACATATTCACTTTTTTAGGCAAATATAGTTGATGACTCTATTTGTTTTTGGTAAATAAATACTTCTGAAGTACATAAAAGATTATTCCTCCTATTGTATAACAGCACACATCCAATAAGTCTGCTGTATAACGTAGATTGTATTTAGGTAGGTAATATTCAAAATAAAAAGAAAAATAAATTACAACACTGATTATCATTCCTATTGATAACTGATATGTTTGCCCTCTCCACATACGCACGATAGTTAATATCACTGACATAGTGATGGGAATAGAGAGAATATCGTTGACATAATTATTAATAATCAAAGGTAGTGCTACCCCCATACGCTGTACAGTGTAGATACATCCTCCTATGCATATCATAGTGACGAAAGTCCAATGGCTTAACACCCTCATGCTACTATCATTCCGATTAACCATGCTAAGAACATAGCTATCGCCATAACGGCAAAACATACTCCATAAATGACTTTAAAAAATAAGCGAACGACTAGCCAAGAATGCTTTGTCATCTTTAATAAGAACTTTTCTATCTCGTTTGGTTCTTCAGCTAATGCCTTAGCTACGCGTTCACGCTCTGCCTTAATTCGCACTTGCTCGCGTTGCTTAATCATATTTAGCGTATGTCCACAGTGAACACAGACATCTACATCTGTATTAAATGTACCACAACTAGAGCAACGAATATGAACTTGGCCTTTAGACATGACAGGAGTTTAAACTTAATCTTCAAAGCTACTGCTTTCTGATACAATAAAAAAAGCCTCTACTCCCTAAAAGGGTTTAAAGGCCTCTTCCATTAAAAAAATATAGTTTTTACTTTTGCTCTACGTTATGTTGACCATGAGCACCTCTTCTGTGTTCCATTACTTCAAGATTTTCGTCTACGAAGTATGCACTACCGAATCCGTTTACATATGATCCTTTGATAGGTTTAAAGTTAAACATGATGAAGTCTTCAAGATTATCTAATATCTCTACTACTTTACCGTGTCTCACTTTTAAATCAGCGATAGCTTGCTCATATAGTGGACTGTCTTTCTCTACTAATTCAGCTTGCGTATCTAATGTAAGACGGTGTCTAGCATACAACTGCTTAGAAGCAGCCTCATCCTCTACGAACATAAACGATACTTGTTTGCGATCGCGTAAGTTCTTTGTGTGTTTTGCCATAAAAGACACTAGTATCTGAAACTCATTCCCTACTCTAGAGTATGGAGCAGTACTTACTAGTGGTGTACCATCTTCACTGATAGTAGCCATCATCACTGATTTGCATGAATCAACTAACTCTGCAACTTTAGGAGCTTTTGGCTTTACTTTATGTTGGTCAAAATTTGGGTTTATTGTATCTGAACTCATTTCTTATATATTTTATGAAGCGAAGATAATAAATTATTTAAACTAAATAAGAATAAGAACACTCTTTAACAAGATTATACAACTAGAAACTACTCTTATACACAATGTAGTATAATCAAACGGAATTAACTTGACTACAACTTTTGTATTTTGAAATTAATTGTACTTTTAACCCAGAACCAGCGTTAGACATATAAACGAAAAGTAATTATACTAGATAGTTCTGAATTAACGATTTTAGCATACTACAGTATGGTTATTGAGGTAATGAAAGAACTATGAAGTAGAATTGCTTTGTAGGTATTTGATTAATGCTGATTCTAGGTTTAATGCCAAGTCAAAACATCAATGAGAAAAATATTTATACTAGCCCCACTATTCTTAATGCTAGCGAACTGCGGTACTTATAATACTGCTCGCAATGCAAAAAAAATCAAAACTAAAAAGATAATTGTATTAGACTATGCTATAGAGAAAAGCCATCTCTTAGTGACAGAAACAATATTAGATCCTAAAAAAGTTAACAACACTAAAGAAAATATATCTACTGAAGTAGAAGAGCGTAAATTCTTATTTACTTATGATCAAAAAGGTCAAATAATCAATACATATTCGTGTAATATCCAACAAGATAAAGAGACTAATGCTTCTAATTTAGAAGTAGAACTTAATACTAAAAAGCAAATTACGACGTTATCATTAGATAATGATGCAGATAAACTAAAAGTAGTGTATGACAACAACTTACTACACCAGATCTCACATTATGATCCTGAGTTTAATGAGTTAGTGCTTACTACATATAGTTATGATAAACAGAAACTACCCGTTAAAGCACAGTTAGGTAATGCTACTAAACCTAATCAGATAATAGATTTGAGCTTTAAATATGATGAGAAGCAGAATGTAAAAGTTAGTACTTATGACAATGAAGTAATGACACTGTCTTATGATGATAAAAAATATCTACTGAGTGGGCAGCCTTATTATAATAATCCTTTCTATTATTTATCAATTGATTGGTTGACTTTTACGCATTACAGCCCTAAGAATAACATCATCAAGGCGGAAGATAATGACTATATAATTACAATTGACTATACGTATAATGAGGAAGATATGCCTTTAACAGCAAAAATTACCAAGACCTCTAAGTCAAATAATAAAGATAGTAGAGTGACTGCCGAACAGGAGTTTTACTATAAAGAGATAGAAGTGCCTATCACTAAATAACAATACCAACTAACCAAAAAGCTATGAAAAGAAGTTTATTACTAATCCCTGTGCTACTAATAACTGTAGGAAATGTATTCAGTCAGCAGACTAAAAAGATGACTGTTGTAAGTCAGATTAGGGAAAAATCATATACTTACATAGATAACGACTCTCTGCACAAAAACTTTGAAATATTACAAGACGGATCAAAAGTAACTTCTATTAAAAGTAAAGCCGATTTTTCGTATACTGTGTTAGGAGAACTTAAAACTATTAAACGTTCAGAAATAGATATTAAAAACCCTCCTCCATTAGATACAGTAAACTTTAAAATGAGGAATAAATATCAGCTTAAAACGATTGATTTAAATAGTGAAGTTAAAAGCTTATCTCTAACCTATCAAGATGATAATCTTCATCAATATATCATTAGCGAGAAAAAAGCTAAAAAAATCGAATCTATAATAAGTACTTATTGTTACTCTAATAACCAATTACCTGAGAAAGTTGTCATTAACATTCCTGATAGTAACATTCCTGTAAAAATATCTTTCAAGTACAATAAAGATAAGAATCTACAATCTTACAAAATAAAACAATATAAAACATCTACTTACTATGATACCAAAAAGTACCCATTTAGCTACTTACCATATGGTTTTTCTTTCAGTAATTACTTCTTAATTGAAGGTTTAGTGTTTACTAATTATGTACAAAGTAATAATGTTATAAAAAGAGAGTGGTATGGTACTACCCAAACTATTCTCTATACCTACAATGACAATGATTTACCAATAACAGCTAAGGTATACAATAAATACAAAAACAATAACCACTCATATCTTATGTATGAATGTGAATTCGTTTACAAAGAAATAGAAGTGCCTAATACATAAATATTTAAACTAACCAAAAAGCTATGAAAAGAAGTTTATTATTAATCCCTGTGCTACTAATAACTGTAGGAAATGTATTTAGTCAGCAGACTAAAAAGATGACTGTTGTAAGTCAGCTAATAGAAAAAAATCACGTTCCTTCATCAGAGACAACTCTAGTAGACGATGTGAATGTAGTAACAGGACCTAGTGCCAATAGTGTAATATCTATCACTAAATATGACTTCACTTACAATAACGCAGGTCACTTAACCACAATCAAATCTTATCTCGTAGAAAATGGGCAACCTACTGATCCATTTATCACTTTGCTTGAGTCAAGTGACAAGAACCAATTAAACAAGGTTCTATACGGAGAGAATAAGATGAGTTTAGACTTAATGTATGAAAACAATGTATTACAGTCTACGGAATTTAAAGACTTGTTTTATGATGAATCTAGGGTCAGTAAAATCATCTATAACAAGCTTGATTTGCCCGGATCGATAGAGATCACCTCTTCTCCTCAATACTCAGACCCAGAAACGACAAGTTTTATCTACGATCCTAATAACAATGTGAAACTTGTAAACTTAGATAATAACAAGACTATTTATACGTATGACAAAAAGAAATATGCCTTTGCATACTTGCCTTACGCGTTTAACATATCTAA
>JBOFGJ010000046.1:0-3427 GCA_051649065.1 Flavobacterium sp.
AGCATCTTCCCCTACTACTACATCTTTAGTAACTGTAACTAATACTTGTCCATCTACTGTACCACCTTTAAGGTCAAGCTTCGCATCTTTCAACAAAGCATTTGCTCCACCATCTACATAAATAGACTCAGAAGTAAGACTCTTTGCTACTATTTTACCATCTGTAATAGCTTCACCTATTAAGTTTGCTGCTGAAGTTTCTTTTAGTACTCCATTTGCATCAGCCATTACTACGCTATTATTCTTTACATCATCTTTTGCTACCTCTTTAAGATTTGCAATCGCTAACGTATTGTCTTCTGTATCAATAACTGTAGGTTGAGTTAACTTTCCTCCTAAACCAAGTTTAGTAGTTGTTCCATCTGTAATTTTTTGGATACCGTTAGTTACTTCTACACCTACTTTATCAGCATCTACCCATTCAGTAACTTGATGTGTCTCTCTTACATCTTTACCATCTGCGTCCTTACCTACAACTATTTCTTTTGTTTTAGTAATTAATACTTGCCCATCTTTATTTCCTCCTTGAACTTCTATAACTGTACCATCTAATAGAGCTTTATCTCCACCGAATACTTTGATAGAACCAGAAGTCAATGCTTTACCTTTTAAAGTTTCTCCTGAGATTTCTTTATAAATCACTCCTCCTTTACCATCAGCTACAGGTATTTGCCCTTCTCCAACAGGAGTTTTAGTACCGTTATCTGTAGTAAATGAAGTCATTTTATCTGCAGATACAGACTTATCTGCTAATTTCTCATTAGTAACTGTTTTATCATCAAGTTTCTCAGTCTTAATTCCTTTATTAGCAATCTGAATACCAGCATCTGCTAATAATTTAGCTGTTCCATCTGTCCCTCCTGTGAACTCTAATCCTCCTGCTACTGATAATTCTCCTTTTGTTCCTTCAACAGTTGTTATCTTTTCTAGAAGTTTCTCAATTGCTCCTTGAACATTTGTTGCTCCTAAATTCGTTGTATTATCGTTGTATACAATAGAGTTAGCATTAGAATCAATCTCTCCTACTACATCGCCATTTGAGTTTTTAAACTCATATTTATTTGTTGTTGTATTTAATGCAACAGATACTTCTTTTGGATCAATCGTCACTCCAGTTGCACCTGCTTTTGGTTGTCCACTTGCGTCGATTTCTTTCTCGTTGTAATAAGTAAACGTTCCATTTTTATTCTCTACTAATACAGTTACTGTCTCATTAGCTTTTACTACTGAATCTAATGTTTGGTAAGTAATCGTTCCATCAGCTCCCGCTACACCTACACGTCCTTCAGCGCCTTGACCTCCGTTTAATTTATCAGAAGTAACTGCTTTATCAGCAATTTTATCTGTAGATACTCCTCCATCGGCAATCTGGATTCCTGCATCAGCTAATAACTTAGCTGTTCCATCTGTCCCTCCTGTGAACTCTAATCCTCCTGCTACTGATAATTTTCCTTTTGTTGTTGCAATTGTATTAGCTAACTCATCTAAAGCGTCTTTGACATTCGTTGATGTTAAACCTGAATCTGCATTATTATAAAGAATATTATCTGAATTGACATCAATTGTTACAATTGGAGCCCCTTCTGAATCTTTAAAAATATATTTACCTTCTGTTTTAGATAAATCCTCCACATTAACCAACACAGGATCAAGTGTTACTCCTGTAGCTCCTGCTAAAGGTTTCCCATCTGCACCAATTTGTTTCTCGTTGTAGTATGTATAAGTTCCATTTTTATTCTCTACTAATACAGTTACTGTCTCATTAGCTTTTACTACTGAATCTAATGTTTGGTACGTAATCGTTCCATCAGCTCCCGCTACACCTACACGTCCTTCAGCACCTTGACCTCCGTTTAATTTATCAGAAGTAACTGCTTTATCAGCAATTTTATCTGTAGATACTCCACCATCGGCAATCTGAATACCAGCATCTGCTAATAATTTAGCTGTTCCATTAGTTGTTCCTGTAAATTCTAACCCTCCTGCTAAAGCTAAATCTCCTTTTGTACCTTCTACAGTTGTTATCTTTTCTAGAAGTTTCTCAATTGCTCCTTGAACATTCGTTGCTCCTAAATTCGTTGTATTATCGTTGTATACAATAGAATTAGCATTAGAATCAATCTCTCCTACTACATCACCATTTGAGTTTTTAAACTCATATTTATTTGTTGTTGTATTTAATGCAACAGATACTTCTTTTGGATCAATCGTCACTCCAGTTGCACCTGCTTTTGGTTGTCCATCTGCACCAATTTCTTTCTCGTTGTAATAAGTAAACGTTCCATTAGCATTTTTAACTAATGTAGTTACTGTCTCATTTCCTTTAACTATAGTACCGAATTTAGAATTATCAACATTCTCAAACTTTTGAGTTGTTTCATTCCATTCTTGGAATACTACATCACCTTCTTTGTTATAAACGATCTTAGTAAATCCTCCTTTTGATTCAGTAACATACTTGATATAATCATTAATTGTATTAAAAGTACGCCCATCAACATTGATAGGTCCAGTTTTTACAATCTCTTCAAAGTTGTTTACTACACCACCTACTACGTCAATAGCATATATACCTTTTGGTAAATTCTTTGCATCTACAGTAGTTGGTACTACTCCTTTATTAGCTACTAAATACTCTTCAGAAACATAGTATTGTTTCTTGTCTACAGTAATAATAGCAGTTTTACTTTCATTAGCAGTAACTACTTGGTTAATAGAAACTTCTTTTCTATCTCCTTCTTTAGTTACATAAGTCAGTTTATCACCTTCGTAATACACATTACCACCTACATGCGTACCATCTAAGTAATTTGTAATGTGCTCTTGAACAGTTTTATTATTGATAATGTCACCAAACTTATTGATAACAGTTTCTTTTACTTTAATACGAATACCTTCTCCAATGATTTTACCATTGCGATCTACAGCATTCTCATTATAATAGATATAATCACCAGTAGCTTCATCATAAGATATAGTAGTTAACTTATCTTTGATCTCTTGCTTTACAATCTTATCTCCTTCTTTAGTGATCTGATATAACTTATCACCTTCGTAGATAACATTACCCTCTGTATTCTTTACTATATTTTTGATGATATTTTGTACTTTATCACCGTCTTTATTTACAATCTCTTGGAAATTATTTACTACAATTTGAGGAATATCTTTATCCGCAGTTAAGCGCACCCATTTATTAATATCCCAGTAGTAGTAACCTGGTGTGATATCACCTTGCGTTTTTGTAGCATAAACCATTAAACTCTGAACATTACCATTTGTAATGGTATTCTTATCAGTAGTACTAGTCAATGCAACATTAGGAATTAACAAACCTCTATTACTTGATTCGATTAATAATTCAGCAGATTTGTTTGGAGTAGCAGTACCAATACCTACTTGGGCATTAGCTGCAAATGTTCCGAAC
>JBOFGJ010000047.1:0-5249 GCA_051649065.1 Flavobacterium sp.
ATGTAGGCTTTGATAAAAAGCGTATAACAGCTAAGACAGAAAAGGGGAAGAGTATCTCAGATATCTATTTCGAAAACTTCGGTAAGAGAGAGTGGAAAAAACCTAATCAGTATATCTTTGATTACAAAAGAAAATCAGATAAGAAAGATACACGTGCTAGAGTGGTCTTAGATAAGAGTATCGCTCCTGATACAATCTTCTTTGATTTTATCGTGGCGTTAGCGAATAACCCAGAACTATTTAGAAGAGATGTATATTTAAAAGACTTCTCTTATGAACAAATACTTAATAAAAAGATTATAGTACTTAATACCTCTGTAAAGGCATTGTACACATTAGAATAATAAATAAAGCCTGCTATTTAGTAGGCTTTATTCGTTTAGGATACCTAGTGATTATAAATAACTAGATTTGATTAGTGTTAAGGCATTCTTTTATAGCCAATAAGAGGGAAGAGAAGAGCTTGCTATTTTAACAGATTTATCTTTTTGTAGTAATTGCCATTTTGTATCTTTAGCTTGAAAAATTTATTAGCAAAAATGACATATTTAGAAAAACTATCAGAGATACGTTCTTTAATGAAGAACAAGGGGATAGATGGATATATTATTCCTTCGTCAGATCCTCATATTAGTGAATATTTACCAGATTATTACAAGTGTATATCTTGGACATCTGGTTTTAGAGGTTCTGCAGGAACATTAGTTATAACACAAGATTTCGCTGGGTTATGGACAGATTCTCGTTATTTCGTACAAGGACCTGCACAGTTAAAAGGATCAGGCTTTGAGCTAGTAAAGTTAAAAGTTCAGCATGCCCCAGAGTATGTTAACTGGTTAGGAGATAAATTATCTGCGGGAAGTACAGTAGCATTTGATGGTAATTTAGCATCACTAGCTGTAGCTAATGCAGTAAAATCAATCTTAGAACCACTTAATATAAAAGTAGATGGTCATGTAGATCTATTAGATTTGATTTGGAAAGATAGACCTGCGTTACCAACAGAATCTGCTTATACATTACCTATCTCTATTACAGGACAATCGACTCCTGATAAGATAGCTGCAGTACGCAAAGTATTAAAACAAAAAAGAGTAACATCACATTTGATTTCTTCATTAGATGATCTTGCTTGGGTATTAAATATAAGAGGAACAGATGTGAAGTGTAATCCTGTTACACTTGGATTTGTCTTCATTAGTCAAGATAAAACAATCTTGTTTATTGACTCTAAAAAATTAGATAAGGGAACAGCTGAAGAATTACAAGGATATGGTATTCTTATCAAGCCTTATGAAGAAGTAAGAAATTACCTTAAATCATTAAGTGCAAGCGAGACTATCTTATTAGATCCTAAACGCACTTGTTTTGCTACATATGATTCTGTACCTGCTAATGTGAAAATATTAGAAGATATGAACCCGTCTACAATGCTTAAGGCTGTTAAGAATGAAGTAGAGCTTAACCACGAGAGACAAGCGATGGTTAATGACGGTGTGGCTTTAACGAAGTTCTTTAAATGGATAGAAGAGAATGTAGCTTCAGGACAATTATCAGAGATGAGCATTGCGGATCATTTGAGAGGATTACGTGCAGAACAACCTGGATTTAAAGATATCAGCTTTGATACTATCGCTGGGTATAAAGATCACGGGGCACTACCACATTATAAAGCAGAGCTAGACAGCAACTATATGTTAGAAGCTAAAGGATTATTATTAGTAGATTCAGGTGGACAGTATGAAACTGGTACTACAGATATCACTCGTGTAATCTCTTTAGGGCAACTAACTCAAGAGGAAAAAGAAGACTATACTTATGTACTAAAAGGTATAATAGAGGGGTCTATGGCTATCTTCACTAAAGGAACTAGAGGATATCAGATAGATGCTATCACTCGTCGCCCTATCTGGGCGTCTATGCGCAATTATGGACATGGTACTGGACATGGTGTAGGGTTTTTCCTTAATGTACATGAAGGACCACATACTTTTAACGGAGCGGCAGTAGATATCGCTATTGAGACAGGTATGGTGAGTTCTATAGAGCCAGGTCTATATAGAGAAGGTAAACACGGTATCCGTATTGAAAACTTAGTGGTGTCTAGAGATATGAGTTCTAATCAGTTCGGTGACTTTATGGACTTCGAAACGATTACGATTTGTTATATCGCAACTGATTTAGTAGATAAATCTTTATTAGATCAAGTACATATCGATTGGTTAAACAATTACAACCAATGGGTATATGACTCGTTAGAATCTAAATTATCAGCTGAAGAAGCAGAGTGGTTAAATGAGAAAACAAAAGCAATTTAGTAGTTTTACTCAGATTCAGTATTAGCCAAATACTACAAAGTAGTTCTACTTTAGAGGTTATAAAAAAAGGTTGGTTCTAAATGAGCCAACCTTTTTTAATTACAAAAAATTTAAAAACAATTAAAAAACAATTATGTGTGTATAACATTTGAATAGCGGATAATAGGTGCGTGCCCATTGCTTTCGAATGTCTGATACTTCTGAATTAAAAAGTCTGGAGACTGATACCCACAAGTATCAGCTATCTACTTAAATGAATTCTTCGTGAAGAATACCATTTCTAAACTCTGAATATACTTTCTTTTTTCATGGAATGCTAAATACTCTTCTCCAAAGAAGTATACGAAGTCATTATTAAAGTTGTCTAGAGCTAATCCCTTTGTTGATAAAGCGAGAATTAACTCCTCTTTACTATTCACTTTATTAGCTGCTAACTCTTTATATAAGGCCATATATTTAGCTTTATCTTTCATGTAGAAATCAATATCTAATAGAGAGTCAATGTGTTCATTGCGCAGATTTAGATAGAATAGGTTAAGTACTATCTCCCCTCGTTGAGAATCTTTAAAGAATGTTCCCCCTAGTCCACATAGTCTGTTCTTTCTGTTTAAACAGTTGAATTTGATATAGTGGTATTGATCACTACTTAGATTTTTGAACAAGTTAGACAAGTCATTAGAAAGCACCTTGTTTATTTGTTCTTTATCGTCAGGAGAAATCTTCTCATAGTTAACTTCTCTTATTTGATTAAAGTTGTAGTCTAATATTAAAGAGAAAGTTTGTGCATAGTGAATATCTTGCTGATGCTCTTTTATTGTAGCATAGTTGATATGCATTAATGATTCGAATAAAGTGGTGCTCATTGAATCAAAGTAGTTGTAATGAAATCTTTGCCAAGCTAAAGAATGCTTGTTAGCATTAATGTTGAGTTTTGCGAATTTCCCTATGAACTCTCCGAAAACATCAGTGAGTTCTTCAAATAATTCAAGTGTCATAATTAAGTCGTTTGATTAGTTAGGTTTTGTTTTGGAAATTTATATAATTTTTTAATAAAAACAAACAAGTTTTTTTTAATTCTTTTATTTGAAATGATGTGAAAATTATACAATGCAATAAAATTCTTTAATTCTATTGCATTATAGTTAAAAAGGGTATAGTGTGTTAAAGTCAGTAATACTGTGATTTAAGAAGGATAAGGTATAAGTAAAGTTTCCTGTAAATAGAAGTAGTTTGTATGGTTTAGACAGGGGGGCTATACTTGAGTTTTTAACATTTAGGAAGTATTTATTGTCTATTTATGACAAAGCAATATAAACAAAAAAGTCGATTACGTGAGTAATCGACTTGTAGAAAGTATTAATCTATAGAACCTGTAAAGTTCATTTGTTTGGTAAAACATAGTTTGCCATTGGGTAAATCGAAACTACGTGGAGGAACATCTGCAAAGGTGAAGCCAATCTTCTCATAGCATCTAATTGCTCCTTCATTCCAATCGAATACGTTTAGTATTACATTTTCTCTTAATAGTTCGTCATGAGCATATTGTACAAAAGATATCATCATGCGTTGACCATAACCTTTACCACGACTCTCTCTATCGCCTATCACGATACGTGCTAATTTAGCTATGTTATCTTCCATAAGCACTATTTCTCCTACACCAATGACGACATTGTTCTCTGTGTCTATTGCTTTAAAGAACATTGAGTTATCTGTATTTAAGAAAGATACTATTTGTTGTTCTGTCAAAGGATGAGTGAATGCAGTTCCTCCAAATTGGACTAATTCATCTTCAGAGAAATTCCAGTTAAGCATAACAGGAATGTCATTAGTAGTAAATGATTCTAGTTTTATCATAAATTCTTATTAAGTAAAACAAAGGTATTAATTAATAAGATTGGATGTCAATATAGTTTATATAGGGATGCTTAATCTGGGTTTAACTGAGGGAATTGTAATTTAAAGATAAAAAACACCTAAATAAAGACAAGGATAAAATAGAAAAGTGGTAAACTTGTATAAAATACAATAATATGGCAGGTAATACTTATGGCAATAGGTTTAGAGTAACTACATTCGGTGAGTCACACGGTGTAGCGATAGGTGGTATTATAGATGGCTGTCCAGCAGGTGTAACGTTAGATTTAGAGGCTATTCAACAAGAGCTAGATAGACGTAAACCAGGGCAATCTAAGATAGTAACACAGCGCAAAGAAGCAGATGAAGTAAAGTTTCTTTCAGGGATATTTGAAGGAAAGACAACAGGTACTCCGATAGGCTTTATGATAGAGAATACAAATTCGAAGTCTAAGGATTACGACCATATTAAAGATATTTATCGCCCTAGCCATGCGGATTATGTATATGATGAGAAGTACGGTCACCGCGATCACAGAGGTGGAGGACGTAGTTCTGCTCGTGAGACGGCAAGTAGAGTAGTAGCAGGCGCTATCGCTAAGCAAGTATTAAAAGATCTGAAGATAACGGCTTATGTAGCTTCTGTAGGAGATATTACAGTAGATAAACCTTATCAAGAGCTAGATTTTAATCAAATAGAGCTGAACCCTGTACGCTGTGCTGATCCTATAAAGGCAGTGCAAATGGAGGAGTTAATTAAAGAAATAAAGAAAGATGGTGATTCTATAGGAGGGACTATTATCTGCGTGGTACAGAATGTGCCTGTGGGATTAGGAGAACCTGTGTTTGATCGTTTAGATGCTGATTTGGCAAAAGCCATGCTAGGTATCAATGCTGTAAAGGGAGTGGAGTTCGGTAGAGGATTTGAAGGAACGAAGATGAGAGGTAGTGAGCATAATGACTCTATCTTACCTGATGGCAGTACTACAACAAATAATGCAGGTGGTATAGTAGGTGGTATTAGTAACGGTATGGATATTTACTTTAAAGTAGCCTTTAAACCAACAGCTACCT
>JBOFGJ010000048.1:0-3630 GCA_051649065.1 Flavobacterium sp.
TGCATCTGCAAGACACATCACTGCTGTAATTCCTTATTTTGGATGGGCAAGACAGGACAGAAAAGACAAACCAAGGGTTCCAATCGGAGCTAAATTAGTTGCTAAATTGCTTGAATCAGCTGGAGCAACACGTATTATGACGATGGATTTACATGCTGATCAAATACAAGGCTTTTTTGAGAAGCCAGTAGATCATTTATATGCTTCTACAATCTTTTTACCTTATGTAAAAAGTTTAAATCTAGATAATCTGACTATAGCTTCTCCAGATATGGGTGGATCTAAGAGAGCTTATGCTTATTCTAAGTTTTTAGAATCTGATGTAGTAATCTGTTACAAACAACGTAAACAAGCTAACATCATCGATAAGATGGAATTAATTGGAGACGTTACAGGACGTAATGTTATTCTTGTAGATGATATGATAGATACAGGAGGTACATTAGCTAAAGCTGCTGATATGATGATGGAGAGAGGAGCATTAAGTGTTAGAGCTATTTGTACACATGCTATTTTATCTGGAAGTGCTTACGAAAAGATTGAGCAATCAGCTATAGAAGAATTAATCGTTACTGATTCAATTCCATTGAAGAAACCATGTGATAAAATAAAAGTATTAAGTTGTGCGCCTTTATTTGGTGAAGTGATGCATAATGTACATGCTAATGAGTCTATTAGTAAGACTTTTGTAGTTTAGAATTTATTAATTTTTTAAATATATTTAAATGAAATCAATTACGATTAAAGGATCAGAAAGAGAAAGCGTAGGTAAAGTATCAACTAAAGCCTTACGTAATGCTGGATTGGTACCTTGCGTGTTATACGGAGGAACAGAATCAGCAGTGCACTTTTCTGCAGAAGAAAAAGCATTCAAAAATTTAGTTTACACTCCAAATGTACACACAGTGGTAATTGAATTGGAAGGTGGAAAAACTTTCAACGCTATCTTACAAGATATCCAGTTTCACCCAGTATCTGATGAAATCTTACACATTGATTTCTATCAATTACACGAGGATAAAGAAATTACATTAGAGGTTCCTGTTAAACTTAACGGAAATGCTAAAGGTGTAATGGCTGGAGGTGTATTAAACTTAAACTTACGTAAATTAAAAGTAAGAGCTTTACCTGCTAACTTACCTGATTTCGTTGAAGTAAACATCTCTCATTTAGAAATGGGGAACAAATTATATGTTACTGATGTTGCTGTTAACAATTACAAATTGTTACACACTGATAACACTGTAATCTGTCAAGTAAGAATTTCTCGTGCAGCTATGAAAGCAGCTCAAGAAGCAGCAAAAGCAGCAAAAGCTCCTGCAAAGAAAAAATAATTTTTTTAGCAAGATATTTTCCAGAAGCACCTGTGTTAACACAGGTGCTTTTTTTTGTACTATATATAAGGTTACTTATCTCGTTTAATGTATTTTTGCAATTCAATTAATTATGTCATTAATAGAGAGATGAAGAAGTTTTTGATTATTGGATTAGGGAATATAGGTGCTGAATATATTAATACACGTCATAATATCGGTTTTAAGGTAGTAGACGAAATAGCGAGAGAGCTTGGAGGTGATTGGCAAACTGTAAAACTAGGGAGTTTAGCTGAAGTGAAGGTGAAGGGAAGAACACTGTTACTCCTTAAACCTAATACCTATATGAACCTTAGCGGGAAGGCTGTACAGTATTGGATGGAAAAGGAAAAGATACCTGTTGAGAATATACTTGTCATTACAGATGATTTGAATCTTGCCTTTGGTACAATCAGGATTAAAGCAAAGGGATCTGATGGTGGACACAATGGACTTAAGAGTATACAAGCTACATTAAACTCAGCAGTATACCCTCGTTTTAGATTTGGGATCAGTGATGAATTTAAGAAAGGACAGCAAGTAGATTATGTTTTGGGAGTATGGGACGATAAGGAGAAAGAACTTCTACCAGAACGTCTTAAAATGGCTTCTAAGGCAGTACAAGAGTTTGCTCTTGCGGGACTTAATAATGCAATGAATACTTATAACGGAAAATAAGGTTCTAAAAGGGTAGAAATATAAAAAGGGAGTTACTAATTCAAGTAACTCCCTTTTCTATTATGCTTGTGGTTGTACCACTGTAATGTGTAATTCTTCTAATTGTTCTGGAGTGATTGTCGCAGGAGCGTCAATCATAACATCTCTACCAGAGTTGTTTTTAGGGAACGCGATGAAATCTCTAATCGTCTCTTGTCCTCCTAAGATAGATACTAATCTATCCAAACCAAAAGCTAACCCTCCGTGAGGTGGTGCTCCATATTGGAATGCATTCATTAAGAACCCGAATTGTTTCTCTGCTTCTTCTTTAGTAAATCCAAGGTGTTTAAACATTAACTCTTGCGTAGCTTTATCGTGGATACGAATAGATCCTCCTCCGATTTCGTTACCATTTAATACCATATCATATGCATTAGCACGTACCTTACCTGGGTCAGTATCTAATAATGGAATATCTTCTACCTTAGGTGAAGTGAACGGGTGGTGCATAGCGAAGTAACGTCCTGCCTCCTCATCATACTCGAATAAAGGGAAGTCAATAACCCATAATGGTGCGAACTCATCTGACTTTCTTAATCCCATACGGTTACCTAATTCCATACGAAGAGCACTTAGCTGCGCTCTTGTCTTGTTAGCAGGTCCTGATAATACTAAGATTAAGTCACCAGCTTTAGCTCCAGTTACCTCAGCCCATTTCTTAAGATCTTCTTGGTCATAGAATTTATCTACAGAAGATTTGAATGAACCATCAGCTTCACATTTACAGTACACCATACCAGATGCACCTACCTGTGGACGTTTAACCCATTCGATAAGAGCATCTATCTCTTTACGTGTATATGAAGCAGCACCAGGTACAGCGATACCTACTACTAACTCAGCACTGTTAAACACGCCGAAATCTTTATGTTGAGCTACAGCATTTAACTCACCGAACTCCATACCAAAACGAATATCTGGTTTGTCGTTACCGTATTTGCGCATTGCTTCTTCAAAAGTCATACGAGGGAATTTCTCCACCTCTATGCCATGAATAGATTTTAATAGGTGTCTAGTCATTCCTTCGAATGTATCCATAATATCTTCTTGATCTACGAATGTCATCTCACAATCTATCTGAGTAAACTCAGGCTGTCTATCAGCACGTAAATCCTCATCACGGAAACACTTCACTATTTGGAAGTATCTATCCATACCACCTACCATCAACAATTGTTTGAATGTTTGCGGTGATTGTGGCAAAGCGTAGAATTGACCTGCGTTCATACGAGAAGGTACTACGAAATCACGTGCTCCTTCTGGAGTAGAGCTAATTAAGTAAGGTGTTTCTACCTCACAGAAATCTTGTGCAGAAAGATAATTTCTAACCTCTTGAGCTACCTTGTGTCTAAACAACAAATTGTTTTTCACTGGGTTTCTACGGATATCTAAGTAGCGGTATTTCATACGGATGTCTTCACCACCATCAGTATCATCTTCGATAGTGAATGGAGGTACAGCTGACTCGTTTAATACTGTAAGTGTGTGAACTAAGATCTCGATATCTCCTGTAGGTATATTAGGATTCTTAGAAGCACGTTCTATTACTTGTCCTTTTACT
>JBOFGJ010000049.1:0-24475 GCA_051649065.1 Flavobacterium sp.
ATGGTCAAAAGTGGCGTTTTATTCCCTTTGCTAAAAATTCCAATTTTAGTATCCTGACCTTTGCAAGTGTTTTGTAATGAGGTGTATTATATAATCACAATCAAATTTGAGCAGAGGTTCATTTTTGTTATTTCGAGTATTGTTTTATTGGATAATTCGTGAGGTATGCGTGCTGTATAGGTGCTGAATCAGACCTCCTGAGCAAACATTGTGCTGTGATACTGCACTTATTCAGGAGATGTAAGGAGGGGGAGAAGGGGAACTGGGAACGGGAAACTAGGAACAGGTAGTAGGAAACGGTAGGGGCGAATTGCAATTCACCCGTACTCCTGTAGAGAAGGTCATATCTAGATTAGTTCCTATCCATCAAAAAGAGACAGAACCTTCTGTTGAGAATAATACCACCCAAGAAGAAGAACCTAAGATAAAAAAGTGGGCTCCACCTGGCTATATCCGCAAGGTAAAGAAACAGATTATAAAAGAAGATACATTAAAAGATAAAACTCAGCAACTAGATCAGGATAATGAGAAGACAGTCTTTGAGGATCACTCTGTCTTAGAAGTGTTGAAGCCTGAGGATAGGAAGAGGGAGTGATAGACAACTCATTGATTAAGTATCTTTTTTTAATCTTATCTTGAATTTACATACTTCGAAATCCGATATAATATATATTAGGGTCAGTATACTAGTACCTTTTCATAAAGTTTAATTCTCATTTAAAAGACAATTGATATTCAACACCATTTGTGTCTGTACCGATAAGTCCCCCTTCTTGTACACGCTTAACTTCTATGTACAACTGAGGAGAAAGACTATCCTTCACTAAATATCCTGCACCTACTTCTCCTTTTAAGGTTACGTTTCCTTTTAAAGATACTCCATGTGCATCAACTCCTTCGACTTGATATGAAGACACCTTTTCATCTCGATCTATAATAATGTATTCAGGTCTTTTGACTTCTTCATTTTTATACTCTGACTTTTCATTCTCGTTTTCTTTCTTACACCCCAATATTGAAATCAAACAACAAACTAACAGAATACATCTACTTTTATTTACAACTAAAAACATGATTTTCAATTTTTTCCTATAACGAAAATAGTTATAGTACTAAGGATTACATACAGATAAAAAGTTAAGCCTACTATTTTATGAGGGAACGAAATTAATAATTACAATACAGTGAGTAGACAAGTATAAAAACTCACCAATAGCCATTTCATATAAACGATATAAAGTAAAAACAGATTAACTTGGTCACAAATAATGTTACCTTTACCTTCGTATAAACAACAGATATGAAAAATATACTATTATTACTACTTCTAGCTACTCAATTAAGTTGGGCACAACAAATAGAGTATAAAGAAGGAGACTTAATCTTTCAGAACATTGATTGTGGACCTTTATGCGATGCCATTAATGAAGTTACCTTTGGTTATAAAGATTTAAACTTTAACCACATGGGGATGGTTATTGAGCATGAAGGAAGTTTACAAATCATAGAAGCAACTTATCCAGAAGTGTGCATCACTCCAATGGAAGATTTTTTAAATAAAACAAAACAGCCTATGTATGTTGGTCGTTTGCAAACTAAATTTTCTAAATTGATTCCTGCTGCAAAAGAGTTTGCAATTAAACAACTAGGTGTCCCTTATGATGAGAATTACTTATATGCCAATGGGAAATACTATTGTTCTGAATTAATCTACGAAGCTTTTAAAGCTGCTAATAAGAACAAGAGTTTCTTCTATTTATATCCTATGACATATAAATCTAAATATACTAAAGAAACATTTCAGATATGGGCTGACTATTTCGAAAAGCTAAATCAAGTAGTACCTGAAGGTGCTCCAGGCTGTAATCCAGCAGGAATGTCATTAGATCCACGATTAACGATATTAGGACCTATTGTAAGATAGTCGACTACTACATAAAAAAAGCTCTTTCAAAACCATATTGAAAGAGCTTTTTTATTGTTACTATTCAAAAGAAGTCATTAATTCGATTACTTCTTTTTGTACTTCGTGTCCTTTATCTTTAGTATACCACATTTGAAGTTCCACTTTACCAGCTTCATCTACTACCCCATGTGCTGCTTTATAATCAGTTACTACTTTTTGACCTAAAGCAGGTCTTGGTCCCCAGTGTCCTAATACTTTTAAAGTATCTTGTTCTGCAATAATTAATTTAGGAATAGCTCTACCTCCATTTGTCAAGAAAGCATCCATCAGTTCAAGATTCTGATCTCTGAAGACTAATCTCATATCAATGTTCGGACAAGCTTCAGCCATTTTATTTAGAACTGGCACTATCTGAGCTGCATCACCACACCAACTCTCTGTTATCACAATCCAAGTATACTTTTTCTTTAAGCTAGCTAATTGAGTTGCTACCTCTTCTACTACTTTCATTGTTTTATCAAGACGGTGCAACCTTGCTTCGTTTAATTCTGCATAAGCGATATAATCCTCTTCTAGATTCAATATACTCTTATCTGTCTTCAACGCATGTGTTACAAATTGGCGAAACTCACTATAGCTAAAACTTTTGTCAATATATTTTGAGTCAATATTTATCATTTTGTGTAAATTTATTGTTTGTTACTACCAAAGATAAACTTTTTAAAGGAAAATAACGAGACTAGAAGGCTTCAGGAATAAATAATACAGTAATTCTTCTTAAAAAGAAAAGTGTTATAGGTATTCATTGAGGTAAGAAGAATAGTCATTAAGGCTAAAGTAAATATTATGACAAAAGGTACAAAAATAGGATTAGTACTCTCAGGGGGAGGTTATAAAGGTATCGCTCATGCTGGAGTACTACAGTTTCTAGATGAACAAAATATCAAACCAGACTTTTTAGCAGGCACAAGTGCTGGCTCTATCGTCTCTTCCTTATATGCGGCAGGTATAGAACCTAAAGAAATATTAATCTTCTTTAAGTCTGTCAACTTGTTTAACTGGCAACACTTTACGCTAATAAAGGCAGGGCTAATAGATGTAAATACTTTTGATAGATATTTAAAAAAGGTATTTGGGGAAATGACTTTAGGAGAGTTGCCTATACCTGTATATATCAATGCAACAAATATTGTAACAGGTGAACTACATGTATTTAAGAAAAAAACAAAAGTAGTAGATGCGATATTAGCATCAAGTGCTTTTCCTGGAGTATTTTCTCCTTATCAAATAGGCAATAAATTGTATAGTGATGGCGGTATACTTAACAACTTTCCTATAGATGTGATCAAAAAGAAATGTGACTTTATTATCGGCAGTAATGTGACCCCTATAGAAGAAGCAACACCTGAAAACCTAACGTCTATCAAGGCGGTAACTATCAGAGCTTATGAACTTATGACCAGGATGCAAAATGCTAGACAAGGGCAATTATGTGACTGGTTAATAGAGCCTAAAGAACTTAATATGTATTCTACTTTCGAAAGGAGCAAGAAGAAAATGGATGAGATTTATGAATTAGGCTACAATACAGCAAAAGAGTCATTTACAGAGAATCAACATATTTTTCAAAAAGCTACGTCTTAGAAATATATAATCTTTATATTTGCAAAACTTTAAAAATTTCTTTCAATGAAGTACAAAAGAATTCTGCTAAAATTAAGTGGAGAAGCTTTAATGGGTGATCAACAATATGGTATTGATCCTAAAAAACTAGCAGAATATGCTGCTGAAGTAAAAAAAGTTCACGAATTAGGTGTTGAAATTGCAATTGTAATAGGTGGAGGAAATATTTTTAGAGGTGTCGCAGGTGCAAATGTAGGAATGGATCGTGTACAAGGAGATTATATGGGGATGTTAGCCACTATAATCAATGGTATGGCATTACAAGGAGCACTAGAGGCTGCTGGTATGTTAACTAGATTACAGACAGCTTTAAAAATAGAGGCTGTAGCAGAACCTTATATCAAAAGAAGAGCTGTTCGTCACTTAGAAAAAGGAAGAATCGTAATCTTCGGTGCAGGTACTGGTAACCCTTATTTCACTACTGATACAGCTGCTGTATTAAGAGGAGTTGAGATTAACGCTGACGTTATCTTAAAAGGAACAAGAGTAGATGGAGTTTACACAGCAGATCCAGAAAAAGACCCAACAGCAGTTAAGTTTGAAAAAATATCATTCAGCGACTGTTTGACAAAAGGATTAAATGTTATGGATACTACAGCCTTTACTTTAAGTAGAGAGAATGAATTGCCAATCGTAGTATTCGATATGAATAAAGAAGATAATCTATTAAAAGTTTGCCAAGGTAACGACAATGTCGGTACTACAGTTGTGGTAAACATTAATTAATCTAAAGTTATGACAGAAGAAATCAATTTAATAATCGACGCTGCCAAAGAGTCTATGGACAATACTGTAGCTCACTTAGAAAAAACATTATTAAATATTCGTGCTGGGAAAGCATCTCCTCAAATGTTAGGAGCTGTGTTTGTAGACTATTATGGGTCTCAAACTCCACTATCACAAGTAGCTAATGTAAATGCAGCTGATGCTCGTACATTAACAGTTACTCCATGGGAAAAGAATATGTTACAGCCTATCGAGAAAGCTATTATGATAGCTAACTTAGGGCTTAACCCAATGAACAATGGAGACAATATCATCATCAATATTCCTGCTCTAACAGAGGAAAGACGTAAAGACTTAGCTAAACAAGCTAAAACAGAAGCGGATGATGCTAAAATCGGTATTAGAAATGCTCGTAAGGACGCTAATAACGATATCAAAAAAGAAGAGAAAAATGGAACATCTGAGGATATCTGTAAAGATGCTGAGGATAGAGTTCAGAAATTAACTGATGGTTTCATCAAAAAAATAGATGATATTCTTGCTGTTAAAGAAGCAGAAATCATGAAAGTTTAAAAAATCCGCAAGTGTGCGGATTTTTTTTTATTCAATACTTTTCTATTTTTTCAATATTCTTGAAAGATTAATATATCTACACCCCCATACCCATATCTACTTAATAATCAATAGTTTTTTCATTATCTTTATAAGGATTTAATTTTAAATCATCCTAAACCAAATAAAAGATATTGATTATGACTACAAAAATTTATTCGCCAGAGGAATTAAAAACTATGGCACCAGTATTCGGGCAAGTTTCTTTTGACAACCATGAGCAAATAGTATTCTGTCACGACAAAGAGTCTGGATTAAAAGCAATCATCGGTATACACAATACTACATTAGGACCTGCACTAGGAGGAACTAGAATGTGGAATTATACTTCTGAATGGGAAGCATTAAATGATGTATTGCGCTTATCTAGAGGAATGACGTATAAGTCTGCTATCTCGGGACTAGATTTAGGAGGAGGAAAAGCTGTTATCATCGGAGACTCTAAGAAAGATAAAAATCCAGAATTAATAAAAGCTTTTGCACGTTATGTAGATTCATTAAGCGGACGTTACATCACTGCAGAAGATGTTGGATCAACTACTGCTGATATGGATTTAATCCACACTATCACTCCACACGTTACAGGTATTTCTGAAAGTTTAGGTGGATCTGGTAATCCATCACCTGTTACAGCTTATGGTGTATTTATGGGATTAAAAGCAGCTGCTAAGTTTCAATTTGGTTCTGACAACCTAAATGGCAAAAAAGTATTAGTGCAAGGTATTGGTAACGTAGGTGAAACTTTAGTAAAACACTTAACTGAGAATGGTGCTATCGTAACGATAACAGATATTAATGAAGAACGAGTTTTAGAAGTTGCTAAAAAGTACAATACAAAGATATTTACAGGTACTGACCTATATTTAGAAGATGTGGATATCTATGCTCCTTGTGCATTAGGTGCAACCATTAATGATGACTCTATCGAAAAACTAAAAGCAAAAGTTATAGCTGGTGCTGCTAATAACCAATTAGCAGTAGAAGCAGTTCACGGTAAACGCCTACAAGAAAGAGGTATCGTATATGCTCCAGACTTTTTAATCAATGCTGGAGGTATTATTAATGTTTTTGGTGAGATAGCAAATTATGGGTTAGATGAAGCTTTAAAACGCACTGAAAACATCTACAATACCACTTTAGAAGTATTAAACTACGCTAAAGAACATAATATGACTTCTCAACAAGCTGCGATGAAAAAAGCAGAGGAAAGAATCAACAGCAAAAAACAATAGCTTAACAACACACATATTAACACGCAAGGCAGTCTCATTAGGGACTGCCTTTTTTGTTACATATAAACTCGCGTATTATTGACTACCTTTAACCCAGAATCAGCATTAGCCGAATACTACAAAGCAATTCTACTCCATAGCTCCTTCATTAAGTCTAAAGCCATACTACTTGCCTTGCTACTGCTGGCTCTTCGTTTTAAAACAGTCCTATGGACTATTTTATACTCAGCTATTTTATAAATTCAGCCCTATTTTGCATAATAAGTTTTCGTTTATATGTCCATCGCCTAATCTGGGTTTAATTAACTAAATAGTCTACCACACGCAATATTTACAGTAATATCACAATTTCTTTATTCCACAATACACAATAATTTACTATTTTTGCAAGTATTTGAAATTGTCGAAATAAGACAAAGATTATTAAATTATAAATCACGATGAAACATACGAAAATTAACGATCTACTAGCAGGCAAAGGCCTACTTCATGAAGTCAAAGCAAAAGGATGGGTAAAAACGTTTAGAAACAACCAATTTATCGCCTTGAATGATGGGTCAACGATTAACAATATTCAATGTGTTGTTGATTTAGATAAATTCCCTGCGGAGTTGTTAAAAAAAGTTCATACAGGAGCTGCAATTTGTGTTAGAGGAACATTAGTGGAGAGCCAAGGAGCTGGTCAAACTGTAGAGATACAAGTAGAAAACTTAAAAATATACGGTGAAGCTAATCCTGAAGAATATCCTATACAACCTAAGAAACACTCACTTGAGTTCTTACGTGAGAATGCTCACTTAAGAATCCGTACGAATATGTTCGGAGCTATTATGAGAGTACGTAGCGTACTATCTTTTGCTGTACACAAATACTTCCAAGACAATGGATTTAACTACTTCAATGCACCTATTATCACTGGATCAGATGCTGAAGGAGCTGGAGAAATGTTTAGAGTAACCAACTTAAATTTAAATAACCTACCTCGTACAGAAGAAGGAGAAATAGATACAAAACAAGATTTCTTCGGAAAGACAACTAACCTAACTGTATCAGGACAACTAGAAGCTGAGACTTATGCTATGGCACTAGGATCAGTATACACATTCGGACCTACTTTCCGTGCTGAGAACTCGAATACTTCTCGTCACTTAGCAGAATTCTGGATGATCGAACCAGAGGTGGCATTTAACCACTTAGATGATAACATGGACTTAGCTGAGGATTTTATCAAATATGTGATTAACTACGTATTAGAGAAATGTGCTGATGACTTAGAATTCTTAGACAAACGTCTATTCGAAGAAGAGAAATCTAAACCACAAGCTGAACGCAGTGAAATGTCATTATTAGAAAAATTGCGTTTCGTAGTAGAGAACAACTTTAAACGTGTAAGTTACACTGAAGCTGTTGACATCTTAAGAAACTGTAAGCCAAATAAGAATAAAAAATTCAACTATATCATCGACGGATGGGGTGCAGATTTACAAAGTGAGCATGAGCGTTACCTAGTAGAGAAACACTTTAAATGTCCAGTAATTTTATTTGATTACCCAGCTGATATCAAAGCATTCTATATGAGAATGAATGAAGATGGTAAGACTGTAAGAGCGATGGATATTCTATTCCCAGGAATCGGAGAGATCGTAGGTGGTTCTGAAAGAGAAGAACGCTATGATGTTCTTTTAGAGAAAATCGAAAAGATGGGAATAGACAAAGAAGAATTATGGTGGTATTTAGACACTAGAAAATTCGGAACAGCTCCACACAGTGGCTTTGGTCTTGGTTTTGAACGCCTTGTACTATTCGTAACAGGAATGACAAATATTAGAGACGTTATCCCTTTCCCTAGAACACCGCAAAACGCTGAGTTTTAATATAACAATAGCTTCATAAAAGTGTTTACTTTATCACATATTTTTATTAAATTTGAAAAAGAATATGTTTTAAAGTAAACATTTTTTTTATTTATACTAAATATTCCACGAATGCTTAAACAGAGTCTACAACTTAAATTATCACAGAAGTTATCTCCTCAACAAATCCAGTTGATGAAGCTAATTCAGTTACCTACTTTAGCCTTTGAACAAAGACTGAAAGAAGAACTAATTGAAAACCCAGCACTAGAAACAGGGAAAGAGAACGAATCGACTGAGGTAGATGAGTTTGACAATGACTTTGAAGATTACGACAATGAACGTATCGAAGCTGAAGATATCAATATAGATGAATATCTTAGTGATGATGAAACTCCTGAATATAAACTACAGTCTAACAACTATAGCAAAGATGATGATGAGTATGAAATGCCTATTATCGCTCATGAATCGTTTCACCAAGATTTACTTAACCAATTAAATACTTTTATGCTAACAGAGGCCGATCGTAAGATAGCTGAATTCTTAGTTGGAAGTATTGATGATATGGGATATTTAAGACGCGATACTCAAGATCTAGTAGATGATTTAGCTTTTACTCAAGGTATCTATACAGATGAAGAAACAGTAGAAAGAATACTTCTAATCGTACAAGAACTAGAGCCTGCAGGTGTAGGTGCTAGAAATTTACAAGAATGCCTATTATTACAATTAAAACACAAAACTCAAACTGATGCAATAGATCTAGCGACAGAGATTATCGCTGATCAATTCGATTCTTTCACTAAAAAACACTATGATAAATTACTTCAAAAATATGGTGTTTCTAAAGAAGGTCTAAGAAATGCAATAGATGAAATAGAGAAACTTAATCCTAAACCAGGAGGTTCATACATTGGTAACGATAGAGCTGTAGAGCATGTTATTCCAGATTTTACAATCAAAATAAACGAAGGAGAATTAGAGCTATTACTCAATGGTAGAAATGCTCCTGAACTTCATGTGTCTAAAGATTATCAAGATATGTTGCAGTCTTATAAAGAATCTGCTAAATCTTCTAACTCACAAAAAGATGCAGTACAATTTATCAAACAAAAATTAGATGGTGCAAAGTGGTTTATTGATGCTATTAAACAGCGTCAAGAGACTCTATTTGTTACTATGCATGCAATCTTAGACTATCAAAGAGAGTATTTTTTAACCGGAGATGAGACTAAACTTCGTCCTATGATTCTAAAAGACATAGCTGACTTAATAGGGTTAGATATATCTACAGTATCACGTGTAGCAAATAGTAAATATGTGGATACTCCTTATGGTACAAAGCTTATTAAAAACTTCTTCTCTGAGGCGATGGTTAATGATCAAGGTGAAGAGGTGTCTACTCTAGAAATAAAGAAAATCTTGCAGAATATCATAGGAGATGAAGATAAGAAAAAGCCTTACCCTGATGATAAGTTAGCAGAACTACTAAAAGAGAGAGGATATCCTATAGCGAGACGTACAGTAGCGAAATATAGAGAACAACTGGATATACCTGTTGCGAGAATGCGTAAGCGTATTTAATACAAGGGCAATGAGAAAAACAGCTAAATTCTTCTCTTATCTATTTCATCCGATAACAGTACCTTTTTTAACGACATTACTATACTTCTCTATATCGAGCACCTATTTTTCTGCTATAGAGATTTCTATTATACTTGGACAAGTTCTTATTATGACTTGTCTATTGCCAATATGTATCTATTTTCTACTTAAATCACTTGGCTTGATTAGCACAAGTGTAATGGTTAGTGCAAGAAAAGAACGCATTCTTCCATTTATAATCAATATAGCTCTATTATTTGTCCTTAAAGATTATATCTTTTATAATAACAGTGCCTATACGATACGTATATACATTTGGGGACTGATGAATACTTATTTATTGTTACTCCTATTCACACTATTTAAACAAAAGTCAAGTGTACACGTCGCTACGCTCATCACAAGTCTAATGTTCTTTATACATGTATTAATAGAACTACAACAACCGAATATTATGGGGGTCATTCTATTTATTTTCTTAATCGGTTTTGTCGCTTCTGCTAGGTTGCTATTGCGCGCACATACTGCCAAAGAGATAGTTCAAGGTTTTTTTATTGGTATACTACCCACAGTAATTTACAGTATTATCAACTACAAAATATAAAACATAACTCCTACATTAAGAAGTTTAAGTTTATTATTATCCCCTTTTAATACATCGTCTTTATAGATGTTATTTAACCCATAATACATATAGAAATTCCAAGTATTGAATCCAGCAGATACATACATTCCATAAAGCCATTTATTCACATTTGGATCATTTCTAAAAGTAGAAGAATATTCATTAGTAGAAGTCTTACTTCGATCCCCGAATACATAACTAGCTTTAAACCCCAAGTATACTCTCCAGAATTTATGGCTATAAGGAGTAGAAGTACGCCATCTTAGTTCTAAAGGAAAATCAATTGCATGTAGCGATAAGCTACTCTTTTTAAACGAACCAAGAATAACATGTTCATTCTCTGGCGTTATACCAAGATTTCCTCTAAGATTCAAATATGAATACCCTATACCTGGTGCTAATGCGATAGTACGGTCTTTATTTACAGGAAAGTCTCTTAAAAAACCTCCATTCACACCTATTGACACTGAACTAGGAGAAAAACCTGCTGGTTTATCTTGCATTAAGGTATGTGTTATTCCAAAATAAAACTGATCCTCTCTATACTTAAAATCAATTGACTTTATAGAGTCTTGTACCGCAATATTCTCTTCTATAAGCTCTTGTGCATTAGCTGCAAAAAAGCTCATCATACAAACACAAACAATTAATATTCTTTTCATAGCTTATAAATTAAAAGGCATAAGTTAAGCCCACACCTAATGTTTGTTTAAACTGCATTTTTGGACCTTCCATAACTTGTGTACCTTCTCTCATCACTTTCGTTTTCACATTGTCATCGTAGATCATATAAGTACCTACATTCGCACGAACATAGTCATTCACTTTTAAATCCAACTTCATCTCAAACATCATATTGATATTACCAAAGTTGTTCAGATAATCACTATATAATGTCAATTTATGCTGATAAAACATGTTTTTAAAAACTTCTTTTTTCCACTCACTACTCACTAATAAACCAACCTCAGCTTTATAACGTGAACCGTTTCTAATAATATTACCAAACTCGTCTTTCTCCGCTTTAGTAACTCCAAAAGCTCCTTGATCAGCTAACGTTTGATTATTTACAAAAGTAGCTTTATGTGTTAATGGAGAAATATAAAACTTCATTTGTGTTTTTGGATCCACATACTCCGCTCCGACCCCGACAAATAGATAAGCAGGTGCAAACCATGCTGATACAGGATTATCCGTATCTGGATAGTTATATCCATTAGTAAATTGAGTCTTGAAGTTTAATTTAGCTACATAATACCAGTCTGATATAGCTGTATAACGATATCCAAATGTTGAGTTTAACTCTAATACATCATCTGTTTTACGAAGTTCACGATCAGACTGTTTATTTATACCATATCTTACATTTAAATAGTTATCCCACACTAAACGTCCTTTTATATACTTCCTACCAAATTCTCCTTTTAAAAGCCCTGATATAGAGTTATCTCCTCCAGCACTCCAATTGACAAAAGCAATCTGATTAAAGTCAAGTCCTAAGCGATTACTCTTCTCCCAATATCCAATAATCTCATTATTAATAGGTAAAACACTTAAATTAATACTCGGATTATAACTTGTTTTAATCTGATTGACCTTAGGTTTCTTTTTCTCAACAAATACCTCTGGTCTCAAGAAAAAATCATCTCCCCTTTCACCACTTCCTCGGCTTAAAGTAGGTCCACTATAATCCTTAGCTGGCAAAAAGCCCATTAAAGGATTAAAAGGATTTGCATGTAGATTAATAGTATCCTTAGCTACAGTTTGAATATTGTTACTCTCTGTTTTTTTTGTATCAGTTGTTGTCTGTGCAAAAGATTGTGCACACACTCCCAATACAACTAAACCAACTAAACCTTTCTTACTCTTTCTCAAAACCTAATTCTTTATAATTCCAATTAAACTTTCTATGTCTATTCCACACTCTTGTTGTTGTTCTAGTACAGTTGCATGCTCTATAAAAGCATCCTTCACACCTAATACCTCCACTTGAATCTGTGGATAATACTTTGATACAAACTGACTCACTATACTACCAAAACCGCCTATCACTGTACCATCTTCTATTGTATATACTTTCTCATGAGATTGGCATATACTATGCAACACTTCTTCGTTCAATGGCTTAACAAACATAAAGTGATAATGTGACCATTCAAAACACTCTATAGCGTCCATTGCTTTAATCACGTTATTACCAATTGTTCCTACAGACACAAATGCAAATTTATTTCCTTTTTTCAATTGAGAGACACTTCCTACATTAATTTTCTCAAAAGGTAGTTGCCAAGTGTGATTAATATACCCCTTACCTCTTGGATAGCGTATCGCTAATGGATAATCTATACCTAACTGAGCAGTATAAAGAAGATTGCGTAGTTCTAATTCGTTAAGAGGAGTAGCGATAACCATATTGGGAATACAATTCAAATACGCTATATCATATACTCCTTGATGTGTTGCTCCATCTTCTCCCACTAATCCCGCTCTATCTAGGCAAAATACTACTGGTAGATTCTGCAAAGCGACATCGTGTATAACTTGATCATAGGCTCTCTGTAAGAAAGTAGAATATATAGCACAGAATGGTATAAGCCCTTCTGTTGCCATACCTGCAGCGAGTGTTACAGCATGTTGTTCTGCTATCCCTACGTCTATCGCTCTATCAGGGAAGGCATCCATCATAAACTTAAGAGAACTACCTGTTGGCATAGCTGGTGTTATACCTACAATGCGTTCATTCTCTTTAGCTAGTTCTACTAAAGTTAAGCCAAAAACATCTTGAAACTTTGATGGAAACTCACTCTCTTCTTTCTTTATAAGTTCACCTGTATCTTTATTAAATTTACCAGGCGCATGATATTTTACTTGATTCTCTTCCGCCTGTTTTAATCCCTTACCTTTAGTAGTAATAACATGCAAGAACTTAGGTCCCTTGATTTGTTTTAAGCGTTCTAATTCTTTGATAAGGCGCGGAAGATCATGTCCATCTATAGGTCCATAATAATCAAAGTGCAACGATTTAATCATATTATTTGCACGCGGATTCTTTCCTTCTTTTACTGAAGTTAGATAGTCTTTAAGCGCTCCTACACTTGGATCTATACCTATGGCATTGTCATTAAGAACAACAAGCATATTAGCATCAGTAACTCCTGCGTGATTTAATCCTTCAAATGCCATACCTGAAGCGATAGATGCATCACCTATCACAGCGATATGATGTCTCTCATCTTCACCTTTTAACTTTGCAGCAAATGCCATACCTAACACAGCTGATATAGCTGTAGAGGAATGCCCTACTCCGAAAGCATCATACTCACTCTCTTCTCTTTTAGGAAAACCACTAATCCCATTTTTCTGTCTATTCGTGTGAAAGACATCTCTTCTTCCTGTTAGAAGTTTATGTCCATAAGCCTGATGCCCCACATCCCAGACTAAATTATCTATCGGTGTATTAAAAACATAATGAAGAGCAATCGTCAATTCGACTACGCCTAAACTAGCCCCTAAATGCCCTTCTTTACTAGCTACTATATCAATTATAAACTTGCGCAACTCTATTGCGAGTTCTTTAAGTTCTTTAACTGATAGTTTCTTGAGATCTTCTGGGGTACTAATATGTTCAAGTAGGTTTTTATACATTCTAAATAAAATAAAAACAAAATTACAATTTTGTTTTTACTTTTGACTTTGCATTTATGTTAACACAATACAATGGATACAATTTTTACAGACGAATACTTTATGCGTATCGCTTTAAATGAGGCAAAAGAAGCTTATCAAAAAGGAGAAATTCCAGTAGGGGCTATCGTAGTCGCTAATAATCAAATAATCGCGAAGAGTCATAATTTAACAGAACTACTTCACGATGTTACTGCTCACGCAGAGATACAAGCTATCTCTTCTGCTGCTAATCATTTAGGTGCTAAATATTTGAAAAACTGTACTTTATTCGTAACTTTAGAACCTTGTCAAATGTGCGCTGGGGCTTTATATTGGAGTCAAATCACTAAGATTGTTTATGGCGCATCTGACGAAAAGAGAGGTTTTAAAGCTATCGGAGGACAACTACACCCTAAAACTGAAGTCATTTCTGGTGTTTTAGAACAAGAATGTGTTATGCTTATGAAAACATTTTTTGAAAATAAAAGAAAATAATAATTGACTACCGCTATGAAAATCAAAAGTCTACTTATCCTTATTTGCTGTGTATTTATATCACTGCAATCTTGTAAGAAAAATGGGGATCTCAATGTTAATCTATCCAACCCTAAGCTATTTAGTGAGTATATACTAGCATTCACAGCTGGTGTTATCTCTACTAAAGACCCCATTGATATTAATATTCCAAAGAACTGGAAGAATTGGACAGCTAATGAAGAGTTAGATAAAGACCTCTTTACTATCACTCCTAATGTGAAAGGTAAAGTGGTTTACTTACCTAATGACGTGATCCGTTTTGTCCCTGAAGAGAGATTAAAACAAGATCAACGTTATAATATTACGTTTCACTTAGGTAAAGTTACCGAGACAGAAGAAGCTTTAAAAGATTTTACTTTTATGGTAATGACTGTTCCACAGACTTTCCATACTAATCTATTAGATCTACAATATGTCAGTGATACTGAATATGTCCTTAATGGAACACTGACAACTAGTGACTGGCTAAGTACTGCAGATGCTAAGAAAGTATTATCAGCAGTACAAGACAAGAAAAACTTGAATATCAAATTTAGTACTGATGATAAACAAGAGAGCAAAGAGTTTAAATTCACTATTAATAAGATAGTTAGAAAGGCTGAAGAATCTACTATGGAGGTTTCTATAAATGGAAAAGCAATAGATAACGCTGCTAAAAGTACAGATGTATATACTGTACCAAGGCTTAATGACTTCTATCAGTTTAGAGTAGAACCTGTAGAGAATGATCCGCAGGCTTTCTGGATTAACTTCTCTAATCCCATTAAGAAGAATCAAGACTTCAGCGGATTAATCGACTTAGAGAATAACGATGCTAATCTAACTTTCTCTACAGATGGCAACGTACTAAAAGTCTTTGCTGACAAGGCTCTACAAGATAAAGTCCTTGTAAGAGTTAGTGCAGGTATTCAAGATTCTAGAGGGAACAAAACATTAACCTCACAAGTATATGAACTAAACTTCGGAACACTTAAACCAGATGTACAGCTTATTAATAGCGGTACTATCTTACCTAGTTCTGAAAACTTAAAGATCAACTTTAAAGCCACTACATTAAATGCTGTTGATGTGAAGGTTTATAAAGTTTATGAAAACAACATATTACAGTTCTTACAAGAGAACAATCTTGATGGCAAGTACAGTCTTTACAGAGTAGCTGACCCTATAGCGAAGACTACAATAAAACTGACTAACCCTAATCCGAATGCTTTATTAAAATATAACAACTATGCACTAGACCTATCTACCTTGATAAGTCCAGACTCTGGTGCTATCTATAGAGTTGAGTTTTCATTTAAGAAAGCTTATTCTCTTTATGACTGTACTAATAGTGAGATAACAGAAGAAGAGGAAGCTGTTGAAGAAGACACGGATGATACTGATGAAATGGAAAGCAATGATGAGTACGATGATTATGAGTATTACTACTATTATAATTGGGAAGAGAAAGACAACCCTTGTTCTACTTCATATTATCATTACCACGAGAAAGCAGCTACTAATGTACTAGCTACTGACTTAGGTGTAATCGTAAAAGGTGGTAATAACAATATCTATACAACAGTGGTTACTAATCTAATCACTACTGATCCTGTGGCTGCTGCCACTGTCGAATTCTACACTTTTAAACAACAATTAATTACTTCTGCTAAGACAGATACTAATGGTATACTAACTGTTAACCTAGAGAAGAAAAAGCCTGCTTTTGTTATTGTTAAAAATGACAAAAATACTACGTACGTTAAGATAGATGAGGCAAACTCTTTATCAATGAGTAACTATGATGTAGATGGAACTACTTTAGTTAAAGGAATTAATGGTTTTATCTATACAGAACGTGGTGTGTGGAGACCTGGTGATAATATATACTTAGACTTTATCTTAGATGATCTAGCGAACCCTCTTCCAGCTAATCATCCTATCAAGCTTACTTTCTCTGATCCATTCGGAAAGGTAGTTGATCAAGTGGTGCAAAAGAAAAATACAAGTAACCACTACTCTTTCTTACTTAAAACAACGCAAGAATCTGTAACAGGTAATTGGCAAGCTGTAGTAAGTGTTGGAGGAGCTAAGTTCTACAAACAAATCAAAGTTGAGACAATCAAACCTAACCGTTTAAAAATCAAAAACAACATAGAAGGAAAAACAGTTTACAACAACGGAAATAGCGTTAGTATAGACTATAATGTACAGTGGCTTCAAGGTAGTACAGCTAAGAATCTTAAGGCTGAAGTAGCCCTTAAACTACTTCCTCAAGCAACTACATTTGCTGACTATAAGTCATACTCTTTCTCTAATAGTTTAAGTTCTTCTAGTACACAAGAATCGAATGTCTTCTCTGGAACGACTGATGGATCAGGTGATTTTGACTTCCGTGTAAGTATGAATAACATCCCTGAGAATACAGGTATGCTTAAAGCTATCTTCACTTCTAAAGTACATGAGAATGGTGGTGACGTATCTACTGATGTATCTACTGCTACTATTTCTCCTCATAATACATATGTAGGGATTAAAGCACCTGAGGCAAACAAGTATGGCTATTATGAAACTGATAAGCCGTTAAACTTCTCTTTTATCACATTAAGTGCTCAAGGAAAAACGAAGTCACACGACATTGACATAACAGTATATAGAAAAAAAGGATACTGGTGGTGGAGTTCTAATAACAATGGAGCATCTAGCTACAGTAGCTCTGATTATTATTCGATATATAAAGAAACTGCTGATTACACTACTTCTTCTAATGGTACGACATCTTACTCTCTGACTATACCAGAACAAGATTGGGGTACTTACGAAATAGTGGCTCGTGACAAATCAGGTAAACACATAGCATCATCTGTTGTATATGTAGATTATCCTTATTGGTCAGGTAAAACGAAACACTCGCAAGGAAAAGAAGCAACAGTATTAGCTATTGCTACTGATAAAAAAGATTACAATACTGGTGAGAAGATTAAACTTTCATTCCCTTCTAGTGAGGGCGGTAGAGCTTTAGTCTCTGTGGAGAACGGATCTAATGTGATCGAAACACATTGGGTGAAAACGCAAAAAGGAGAAACAACATTTGAAATTACTACTACAGAAGCTATGGCGCCTAATGTGTACATCAATGTATCTGCGTTACAACCTCACGCTTCTACAATAAATAACTCACCAATACGTATGTACGGTATCGCGCCTATTAACGTATATAATAAAAAGACAAAACTAGAACCTATTATCACAATGCCTGATAAACTTAAACCTGAACAAGAATTTACTGTTCAAGTAAAAGAGAAAGCAGGTCAGAAGATGACATACACTATCGCTATTGTTGAAGATGGTCTATTGGACTTAACTAGATTTAAAACACCTAATCCTTGGAATAACTTCTATAGCAAAACTGCTCTAGGTGTGCGTACTTGGGATATTTATGACAATGTTATCGGTGCTTATGGTGGTGCTATTAATCAAGTATTCAGTATCGGTGGTGATGAAGACTTAGGTGCTGGTCAAGTGAAAAAAGCAAACAGATTTAAACCTGTTGTTATTCACTTAGGTCCGTTCGTTTTAGACGGAGGTAAAACAGGTACTCACAAGATAAAACTACCTAAATATATCGGTTCTGTACGTGCTATGGTAGTTGCTTCTAATGTAGCAAATAAAGCATACGGTACTGTAGAGAAAACGGTAAAAGTAAATAACCCATTAATGATATTAGGTTCTCTTCCGAGAAGAGCTGTACCTGGAGAGAAAATAACATTGCCGATCACTATCTTCGCTATGGAAAAACACGTGAAGAATGTAACAGTAAAAGTTAAAACAGACGACAAGTTCCAAATTCAAAATAATGCTACTCAAACAGTAACTTTTAATGAACCGGATGAAAAAGTAGTGTTCTGTGAGTTAGAAGTAATGCAAAAGACAGGCATCACTAAAGTAGCAATAGAAGCGACCTCTGGTAATGAGCGTGCTAGTTATGTAGTAGAGATGGATGTATTAAATCCAAACCCTGTTACAGTTAGAACTGAAGATATTGTATTAGAACCAAACAGTACTAATACTATTGAATGGGAACGCTTTGGTATTACAGGAAGTAATAAAGCTACATTAGAGCTATCTACATTCCCTGGCATCAACCTTACTTCTAGACTAAACTATTTAATCAGATATCCTCACGGATGTAGTGAACAAGTAACTTCTGGGGCATTCCCTCAGATATTCTTAGAAGACTTAGTTTATGTAAGCAAAAGCAAAAAAGAAAGCTTACAACGCAACGTGAATGAAGCTTTAAGAGTATTAGCTCAACGCCAATTAACAGACGGAAGCTTTAGATACTGGAGTAGTGACGCTTATTCAGATGACTGGACTACTTCTTATATTCTACACTTTATGTTAGAAGCAGAAAAGAGAGGATTTGCTCTTCCTATAGGAAGTAAAGCAAATGCTATCTCATACCAACAGAATGCTGTAAAACAGTGGTCTTATAACAGTCGTTACCAAAATGACTTAGCTCAAGCGTATAGATTATATACCTTAGCGCTTGCTGGTAACGCTGATTTAGCTTCTATGAATAGACTTAGAGAAACAACTAGTCTTTCTAGTGATGCGAAATTGCGTTTAGCTGCTGCTTATGCATTAGCTAACCAAAGAGATGCAGCTGTGAAACTAATCGCTAATGCACCTTTAGTAGAGAACAATCAATCTTACTATTACTACTACGGTTCATATGAGCGCAGATTAGCAATGGCATTAGAAACATTAATCCTTACGAAGTCAAATACAAAACTAATGCACGAATATGCCAACCTACTTGCCAAGCGTTTAGGTTCTAATAGTTGGATGAGTACACAGAGTACAGCTTATGGACTAAACGTAATGTCTACTTATGTGAAAAACAATAAATCAGCAGAAGGTATTAATGTTGATTTCACTAATAGTGGTGCAACAACGAATGCTACTACAAAAAACAATATGTATGAATATGACTTCAAGTCTATCTCTGCAAATAATGAAGTTAAGCTTGTCAATAAAAACAGTTCTACTGTATATGCTAGAGTTGCTTACAGTGGTATTCTTCCTGTTGGTAAAGAGTTAGTAGAAGAAAGCAAACTAAGTGTTCGTACTGCGTACAGAACATTAGGAGGTATAGCACTTAACCCAGCATCATTATCACAAGGTACTGAGTTCGTTGCATTCATTACTATTACTAATAGTAGTACTACTAGCGTAGATAATATAGCGCTTACTCATATCGTTCCATCTGGATGGGAGATTGTGAATCTTAGATACACTGAGGCAGGAGGAGATAATAACCCTGTTAGACACACAGATATTAGAGATGACCGTACTAACTTCTACTTTAGCCTAAACGCTAATGAGACGAAGACACTACGTGTAACACTTAATGCTTCTTATTTAGGTAAATATTACTTACCAGGTGTACACGCGGAGGCAATGTATGATAACTCTTACAGAAGCCGTACAGCGGGTCAATGGATCGACGTAACGAACTAATAGATTGTAAATAATTAAATAAATACAGGGAATCAATATTCCCTGTATTTTTATTTTATATGAAGATTAAACCGAACTTTAACTGGAAGACTTGGTCCTTAAAAAAGAAAATTAAGGTAGTCATCCTATTGATATTACTCACCTTATACTACTTCTCATTGCCTTCACAGCTTTTCACTAAGCCGTATTCAACAGTTATAGAGAGTAGTGATAATAAACTATTAGGTGCTCAGATAGCTACAGATGGTCAGTGGAGATTTCCAGAAGTCGACTCCGTACCCTATAAATTTAAGAAGTGTATAGTAGCCTTTGAGGATGACTATTTCTACTACCACTGGGGACTTAACCCTGTGTCTATGGCCAAAGCCTTTAGTGCAAACTTAAAATCTGATAAGATAGTTAGAGGAGGAAGTACGCTTACTCAACAGACTATACGTCTAGCTCGTGATAATAAGAAGAGAGGCTACGCTGAAAAATTAATAGAAGCTATACAAGCTACTCGTTTAGAGTTTAAATACAGCAAGGACAAAATACTTAGACTATATGCCTCACACGCACCTTTCGGAGGTAATGTCGTAGGGATAGATGTAGCCGCGTGGCGTTATTTCGGAACGACACCAGAACATCTTTCATGGGCAGAGTCTGCTACATTAGCTGTATTGCCTAATGCGCCTCGTCTTATCTATCCTGGCAAGAATCAAGAGACTTTACTTAAGAAAAGAAATGCACTACTAAAGAAACTTCTAGATAAGAAAGTCATAGATGAGAGTACTTATCTCTTAGCCTTAGAAGAACCTTTACCCCAGAAGCCGCATGAGTTACCTCAGATGGCTCCTCACCTACTTCAGTATATATCAAAAACCAATCGTCAACAGCGTAACAATACTACGATAGATTATAATATACAACAAAGGGTAAATGACATCGTCAAAGGGTACTACTTTAATTATAGTCAATCTGAAATCTATAATATTGCCGTAATAGTCATAGATGTAGAAACACGTAACATTATCAGTTATGTCGGAAACACCCCTACTACAGCAGATCACCAGAAAGATGTAGATATTATCCATGCGCAGAGAAGTACAGCGAGTATTATCAAACCGTTCTTATATGGAAGCATGTTAGATGATGCAGAATTACTACCTAAATCTTTAGTAGCAGACATACCAGTAGTTATCTCTGGATATAAACCAGAGAATTTTAATACCTCATATGAAGGGGCTGTGCCAGCGGATGAAGCATTGTTTAGATCTTTAAATATACCTTTTGTGCTTATGCTACAGAAGTATGGAGGGTACAGATTCTATAACCAACTTCAGAATCTTGGTTTTAAATCAATTAACAAACACCCTAATCACTATGGACTATCACTTATCCTAGGTGGAGCAGAGAGTAATCTATGGGAAATCACTAGAGCCTATACAGGTCTAGCTTCTACACTAAACTATTACAATACTTCTAAAGGAAAATACAGAAGTAATGAAATACAGAATCTCAATTGGAATAAAGATAACCAATTAGACTTTGGCAAAGATATGAATGAGAAGACTACATTAGGTGCAGGAGCTATTTACAGTACATTTAAAGCCCTTACACAGGTTAATCGACCTGAGGGAGATGAGGCATGGAGATATTATGACTCATCACTTAAAATAGCATGGAAGACTGGTACTAGTTTTGGAGGAAGAGATGCTTGGGCAGTTGGAGTAAATAAAAAATATGTAGTCGGTATATGGGTTGGAAATGCTACAGGAGAAGGGCGTCCTTCTATTAGCGGTGTGAGAATGGCTGGGCCAATTTTATTCGATGTTTTTAACTTATTACCACGTAGTAACTGGTTTGATCTGCCTCTAAATGACCTTGAAGAAACAGAAGTATGTATACAATCTGGTTACTTAGCAGGTCCTAACTGTCCTAAGCGAACAGACTTGGTACCTCATAGAGAGAAGAAAACCGAATTATGTCCTTATCACAAATTAGTTCATCTAGATCTAACACAGTCTTTTCAAGTAAACAGTATGTGTGAATCACTAGATAATATCGTTAATCAGTCTTGGTTTATACTACCACCAACGATGGCACATTACTATAAACGTCATTATAGTAGTTATAAAGATTTACCACCATTTAGGGCTGATTGTATAAATACAAATGGACAGAGCGCTACTGAATTCATCTATCCGAAACACAACGATCTTATCTATCTAACAAAAGACTTCTACTCTAAAGTACAGCCCTTTATCGCTAAAGCAGCTACAACTACACCTGAGAACAGATTATACTGGTACTTAAACGAACAATTCTTAGGAGAGACTTCTTTATATCATGAGCAATCCATATTAGCTGAGCCAGGCACACACTATTTAACCATAGTAGATGCAGATGGCAATAGTAAGACGATACAGATCATCCTTGAGCTAAGCACAGCCAAGTCAAAGTAGTATACAAAAAAACCCGTTAATACTAGATTAGCGGGTTTTTCTTTATTCTGTAAGTTCATTTCCTTTATCATCTAAAAAATGGTATTCTAGATACGTGTAAGCGTCACGAGGAACTATTTTGATCCACTTCTTAAACTCTAAGTACCACTTAGCTCTAATCGATGGAATTCCTTTAGTTAAATAAGCAGCCACGAATGGGTGTGTATTTAAAATAATCTTTTTCGACTTATCTTTCGAAATAATATTTTCTAGGTCAGCCTTTATTTTGTCTATTACAAGGATAGGAGCTTCGATTTCACCATGTTCATTTGGATCTTCTTCTCTCGTTTCAATGTTGACTTCAGGTCTAACACGTTGTCTAGTGATTTGGATTAAACCAAATTTACTAGGAGGCAAGATTTTGTGTTTTGCTTTATCATCACTCATTTCCTCTTTCAGAAAATCGTATAATGTCTTTCTATTTTCTGGGTTACCCATATCAATAAAATCGACTACGATAATACCACCCATATCTCTTAATCTTAGCTGTCTAGCTATCTCAGCAGCAGCGATAAGGTTAACTTCAAGAGCAGTATCTTCTTGAGACTGAGCTTTGTTTGAGCGGTTTCCACTGTTGACATCTATGACGTGTAACGCCTCTGTATGTTCTATGATTAGATAAGCACCTTTACTCATAGATACAGTACGACCAAAAGAAGTCTTAATCTGACGTTCGATATTATATTTCTCGAAAATCGGAACTTCTAGTGATTGATAGTGTTTTACAATCGAAACTTTCGAAGGAGCTATTTCTTGCAAATAGTCTTTCGTTTGGAAAAACAGGTCTTCATCATCAGTGACAATACCTGTGAAGGTGTCATTAAAAACATCTCTAAGAATAGATGATGCTTTATTCACCTCTCCTAATACTTTAGAAGGATGATGGGCTACTGTTAGTTTTTTACACATATTGTTCCAGCGAGTCATCAAGTTTTGCAAATCCTTATCGATATCTGCTACTTTCATACCCTCTGCTACAGTACGTACTATTACTCCAAATCCTTTTGGTTTGATTGTTTGAAGAAGTTTCTTTAAACGCTCTTTTTCTTCTTTTGACTCTATTTTTTGTGAGATAGAGATTCTATTAGAGAAAGGAACAAGAACTACATAACGTCCAGCTATAGATAACTCAGAACTAATACGTGGTCCTTTAGTTGAAATAGGTTCTTTAACAATCTGAACTAATAAAGACTGATTAGCACTTAATACATCGCTAACCACGCCATCTTTATCAATCTCTTCTTCAAATGGAAAGTTTTTTAGAGAGTAATCTTTTAATTTACCTCCGCTTACAAGTTTAGTGAACTTCAGCAAAGTTCGAAGATTAGGTCCTAAGTCATGATAATGCAAGAATGCATCTTTCTCAAATCCTACGTGAACGAATGCGGCATTAAGTCCTGCTACAGGTTTTCTGATTTTAGCGATAAATATATCGCCTACTTGAAAACCATCATCTTCACTTTCTTCTCTCTCCTGATGTAGTTCAATTAGTTTTCCATCTTTTAATAAGGCAAAATCTACTGTATCAGAATTCGACCTAATAATTAGCTCTTTATTCACACTGTACATTTTTATCCATACTCATTCATTACGATGTCATTTTGACCAAAAGAGTTTGTATAGATGGATTAAACATCAATATAGATATTGTTATCTAAAAAAACTCGCCTTGCTACCAAGGCAAGCTTTTTCAGTATTCTTTCTCTACTAAAAGAAAAAAGTAGTTTTAAACTACTTTTTCTTTTTGTGACGGTTAGCTCTCGCTCTTTTCTTACGTTTGTGCGTCGCTACCTTATGTCTTTTTCTTTTTTTACCACTTGGCATAATGTGTGTAATTTAGAGATTAATAAATTATTTTACTTTTACTTCTGTGTTTGACTTTACGCCTTCTACAAACACCTTAGCTGGTTTGAACGCAGGAATGTTGTGTGCAGGGATTCTGATAGTCGTGTTTTTAGAAATGTTTCTTCCTGTTTTCTCAGCTCTAGTTTTAATAATAAAACTACCGAAACCTCTTAAATACACATTCTCACCAGCTTCTA
>JBOFGJ010000050.1:0-1049 GCA_051649065.1 Flavobacterium sp.
ACAAGTAAAGAGATTGTATCCTCACTTGTAAAACCAACGAGTCTTCAGGATTTCTTACCAATTAATTCTGAAAACAATCAAACCTTTTATACTGCTGAAGGAGAGCATAAAACGCAAACCCATAAAAACAGTATAAGAGTCAGTATCAAAGAAGATCAGGTGATTATAAACGAAGGTTACATTAAACTAAGACTCTTAGAAAGTATTGAAATAAATGGAGCTTTATTACCTAGTGAAAGCACGCTCATTGCTAAAGTAAAAGTAAACAGTGGTAGGCTTGAGCTTATTGTAAATTCTATTAAGATAGAAGAGACTATCATAGAAACAGAGCTTATCGGTTATGACAACTATGGACAAAAAGGACTTGAGGTATTAGACCTTCAGGAAATAAGCGCCTCAAAAGAAATCATAGCCAATATGGGACAAACAGCAGGTACGAGTATCTCAATGACAAAATCTGCGTCAGATCAAATAACAGGCGATTTAACCAAAGGACTCATTCAAGGCGTATCAGGATATTTCTCAAAGAAAGTAAAAGCTCAGAGAGTAACGTTAAAACAAGGACAAGAGCTGTTTCTTGTACCTAAGGAGTAATAATCAATAACCAAGTAAATCAAATCATTATGAAAACAATCATACAATATATGCTACTGTGCTTACTAACAGTAAATACAGTAAAGGCTCAAGAAAGTAGTCAATCTATTAACCTTTCAACTGCTGAGGTAACTCCTTATAAGGTAGAACTAACCCAAAACAAAACAACCCATATCTTGTTTCCAAGCAGCATTGAATATGTTGATTTAGGAAGTAGTGAAATTATAGCTAGTAAAGTAGAATCGACGTCTAATGTTCTTCGTTTAAAAACTGTCAAAGAAGATATCACACCTACAAACTTTACAGTAATTACAGACGATGGTAAATATTATAGTTTCAATACTATTTATAAAAAAGAGCCATTACAACTGAGCTATGACTTAACCAAGTTTGCAAAACAAATAAATAAACAGCAAAGCGAAGTGTTATTTAAAGACTTAGGAATTACAAGCCCT
>JBOFGJ010000051.1:0-1545 GCA_051649065.1 Flavobacterium sp.
ATATACTATCAAACCCTAATATTAAAAAGACAGATAGAGCGTCGTTTAGACAAGCCGAAAAGTCTTTCCATTTGAATCCGGGTATATATATGCAAGGCGATACTTATAGTGCACCTGGTAAAATGGAGGATACTTCTAAATATCCGCCTATACCTTATAATCCGATAGAGTTAGAATAAAGTTGATATTATGATAATCAAGAGAGAAAATAGTATGAGAATTAGTCTGAGATTGTTTAATCAATTTTGGACTATATTTTTATTGCTGTTTACTCAGTTGTGTTTTAGTCAGGGTGCTAAATTGATAGTTAGTAAAATGCCATTAGAAGATATTGGGCAAAGTGAGTTGACGGTTTATTATCAATACATTGACTTAAAGGAAAAAAACCAAAAAAAAGAGAGTTTAACGAAATTACAGTTGTTAAAATCTCAAAGTAAATTTAGTGATACTAATGGGGATGAGTTTATTAGAGCCTATAATAGTTTTGATTCTAAAGAATTAAAACCAAACGATTTTCAAGAACTTATGAAACTAGAAGGAAAAGATATTTATAAGAAAACCCTATTTAAAGATTTTACTAAAAGAACTGTAACTGTACAAAATAAAATAGCAGGTTTGGTTTTTCAATTTGAAGAAAATATACCACAGTTAAATTGGAAAATAACAAAGGAGATGAAGGAATTGATAGGATATAAGTGTAGAAAAGCAACTATTAATTTTAGAGGAAGGAGTTATATTGCTTGGTATACAGATGATATCCCAGTAAGTGATGGTCCACATATTTTTAATGGATTACCAGGGTTAATTTTAGAAATAAAAGATTCGAAAGGAGAATATACTTTTGTTGCTAATCAGATAAGTAAAAAAACAGAAAGCGTATATAAAAATATAGATACTAAAATTATAAAAACAGAGCGAGATTCATATCGTAGAGCAGATCTAAATAATCATATTGATCCTGGTGCCGCATTGCAGGGGAAGATTTATACTGGTGAAGGTAAAATGATGAATACGACAGGTATGAAATCAATGATTTATAATCCGATAGAGTTAGAGTAAAATGAGTATTAAGAGTATAAATAGCGTGAGAATTAGTCTGAGATTGTTTAATCAATTTTGGACTATATTTTTATTGCTGTTTACTCAGTTGTGTTTTAGTCAGAGTGCTATTGTTAAGGGAAGAGTTATTAATGGAGAAAGTAATGAACCTATAGAAGGGGTTATCTGTAAGGTATATGACAGTGAGGACGAGATGATCACTTATACGTTAAGTGCTAAATCAGGGGAGGTAATTATAAAGAGTGATGAAGTACCGTCATATATTATATTCTCCTATTTAGGTTTTCAGAATGAGAAAGTGGAGTATACTTCGTTTATAAAGAGTAAAGAGGTAAAGCTGTTTAGCAAGGCTATAGAGATAGAGGAAATCGTGATTAAAAGTCAGACTATAACCCAAGAAGGAGAGACGCTTAACTACAGTGTCACTCCCTTTAAAGGAAAAGAGGATCGCTATCTGAAAGATGTCTTAAAGAAGTTGCCAGGTAT
>JBOFGJ010000052.1:0-6515 GCA_051649065.1 Flavobacterium sp.
CAGGTGGTATAGTAGGTGGTATTAGTAACGGTATGGATATTTACTTTAAAGTAGCCTTTAAACCAACAGCTACCTTAATGAAAGATCAACAGTCAATTAATACAGCACACGAAGTAGTAACTGTACAAGGAAAGGGAAGACATGATGCTTGTGTACTACCACGTGCAGTGCCTATCGTGGAAGCAATGACAGCTATCACTCTTCTTGATTTTTATATAGAACAATTCGGAAGGAAGAAATAAAAAAGAGTTGAAGTAAAGGTGCTTATTTACCTTTATTTCAACTCTTTTTATTAAATAATTATAGGGTTATTAATATCCTCATTAAGAAGAATATTCTTGTTCTAAAAACTCAAAGTAATAATAGTCCCTAATTGTAAACTAGAAGAGATATCAAAGTCGATATGATGTTGTTCGAATATAATCGTAGCTAGAGATAGCCCTATACCACTGCCTTTAATCGTACCTACATTCTTACCTCGATAGAACGTCTGCTTAATAAAGGCAAGTTCTTCCTCAGCGATACCCTTTCCGTTATCAGCGACGATTACTTGTAGTCGATTATCTGTTACGGTTAAGGTAATAGCGATAGGGTTGTTATTAGAGTACTTTACAGCGTTCTCAATGATATTATAGAGTGCCAAGTGAATAAGTGTCTCGTTTGCTCTAAATTCTAGTTTAGAGAAATCCTCTACTTGTATGTCTATTTGTATTGTGGTTTTAAATTCTATTAACTTCTCTTGAAGTGCTTCATAGATATTCCAGATTAGTTCATCTATTCTAATCAATCCGTGATCCTTATCAGCGTTCTTTAATCCTGATAAGAGCAATAGATTGCTTAGGATATTTTCTATTTTATAGACGTTCTCTAAGGCGTCATGTGCTACCTGTTGATACTCCTCTGGAGTGCGATCTTTCTGAGCAAAGACTTCAAGGTTACCACTGATAGCGGTCAGTGGTGTTTTAAACTCATGAGAGACATAATTAATAAAGTTTTTTTGTGTTAAAAATGTCTCTGATAGACGAGTTAATAGGTTGTTATAGGTGGAGATAAGCTCTTCTAGTTCATCATTTGATTTAGGTACTTCTATACCGTATTCTAGATTAGAATAATTGACTTGATTAACCTGTTTTACGATGTTTTTAATCGGTTTATAAGCGATGTTAGAGATATATCTACTTAGGAAGTATATCGCTAATAGACCTATGATTAATACTGCAGATAGGATAAGAATTAAGGTTCTCATTTGCCCTATAAAATCAACTGTAGATTCTCTAGTAAAGACTACAAAATCTCCTTGATTATCGGGGTAGTATATCCCGTAATAGAAGTATTCCTTATTCTTAAAATGGTAACTCTTAAGTGCTCTTACCTTATTTAATTCTTCTCTCGTTAGGATGGGATCTTCTGTCAAAGCACCATAGGCTAGTTCACCACTATCATTATAGACAGCGACGTTCTTAGACTGTATAGCAGCTCTAAATTCTTCTTTGATTACAGAGTGTTCACTTTGGGATAACTCGTCTTGTTCTAAATAATAGATAGCCGAGAGCAGGGTCGTGTTTTTTAGTGATCTATTAATAGAGTCTTGTGTCTTAGAGAAGTAAGCAAAGAAAATTAATAAAGAAGCAACTAAAAAAACGATACCAAAAGCAATCGTGCTATAGGTGGTAAGACGAGTTCGTAAATTCATAAATTATTCTTGTAGCATATAACCTGTTCCTTTAATGGTGTGGATAAGTTTACCATCTGATTCGTTAATCTTATTTCGCAGATAAGAGATATAGACATCTACCACATTTGTATTAGTGTCAAACTGAATACCCCATACCCGTTCTAGTATTTGCATACGAGAGACTACGCGGTCTTTATTCTCTAGTAAGAATAAGAGTAATTTATATTCACGTGGAGAGAGATTTATCTGTTTATCATTTTGAGTGACCAGGTGTTTTTCAGGATCTACTTTCAGATTGCGACAGATATATACTTGTTCTTTCTTTTCGTAATTAAACTTGGTACGTCTCGTCAATGCATTAATGCGAGATAGTAGTTCACTAAAATGAAAAGGTTTCGTTAGATAATCATCTGCACCACTGTCTAGTGCAGATATTTTATCTGATGTTTCACTAAGCGCACTTAACATTAAGATAGGAGTGTAGTTCTTCTTAAAACGAATCATTTTAGTCAACTGTATACCATCTATACCAGGTAGCATAATATCCATAAGAATAAGGTCCCAATCATTAGTTAAGACTAACTCTCTAGCTTCTTCTCCAGTTGAGACAAGCTGTACTTGCATTCCGTTCTCTTCTAAACCCTTGACGATAAAATCGCTTATACGCGAATCGTCTTCCACAAGTAATATATTCAAGGCTAAATTCTTTCTGTATTTGATTTCATAAAATCGGTTACTAAGTACGCGATTAGTTTACCTACTAATGCTGTATTCTGTTCTGCATCTAGAGAAGGCGCACCTTCACAAATGTGGATATATCCTGCATGTCTAGATTTGGCAAAATAGTGAATAAACTGTCTCAATCTTTCTGCTGAGAACCCTGTTGGAGTTATCGCACTACTAGCTACTAATGGCACTGCGTCTAGATCTATTTCGATTCCGTATGTATTGTTGTCTATGTGTTTTTGAGCAGTAATTAGTTCTGTGTCAAAAGATTTCTCTTTGCGGATGCGTATCTGCTCGTATGTATTATATTTTACTCGATCAGCATTTAGTTTTATTTCATTAAAGACTGTTTTAGAAGTATAGTTTTCATGTAGCCCAAAGATAAAGTAGTTCTTTAAAAACCCTTCTTCAAAAGCGTAAGAGAATCCATTACCACTATGACGTCCCTCTAGTGGTCTGAAGTCTGTATGTGCATCAAAGTTAACTACGTTAATAGGCTTGCCTTTCGCTAGCGCAACCCCTTTGATATTGCCATAAGAGTTGTTATGTCCACCGCCGATTATGATAGGTATTTTTCCTGCCTTAACAATATTCGCTATCGTATGTGATACTTCCTTATCTATAAGAGAGACAAGTTCAAATAATCTTTTGCGATCCTCTCTGTTGTTTGGATCTAGCTTGTTTGCTTCTTCTTGTTCTTCACTAAAGTCAAGATGCCCTAATAGAGTAACCCAACTTCCTTTGCAAAAACGGTTATGTTGAATATTTAAAAAGCTATTTAAAAAAGACTGCCATGCAGACGAAGCTCCAGTACGCCCTAGGTTAGCTTTAACACCGATATCTTCAGGAATACCAATTATGGCATAACGTGCGTCTAAAGTAGCTAGTTCATTATGCCAGTTGTCATCAGATTCTAATATATGTACTCGTTCTCCAAACTTGATTTCACCACTTCTAAATTTAGTTAGTGAAGCAAGGTCACTTTTTTTGAATAGTTTGAGTTTTTGTTTATTCATAATCAGTAGAGTATTGTGCTGTTTTACTTATGTTGTCGCTTTAACCCAAATTAAGCATTAGCCATATAAACGAAAAGTAACTATACAAAATAGGTCTGAAGTAATGATAAAAGCATACTATAGTATGGTTTTAGAGCTAATGAAAGAGCTATGAAGTAGAATTGCTTTGTAGTATTTGGCTAATGCGTAATGCGGATTTAAGGTTATATATTTTGTATTTTTCCATTTAGAATTACCTGATCGATATTGTTAGTACCGAATGCGTAAGGTAGTTCATAGAACGAATGTAATGGTTTTGTTATAATTATGCTTGCTTTTTTACCTTTAGTTATACTTCCATACTCTTTTTGTACTCCCATAGCATATGCGCCATTGATTGTAGCAGCATTAATAGCTTCTTCAGGGGTCATCTTCATTTTAATACACGCTGTTGCTACCACGAAGTTCATATTACCTGAAGGAGTAGTCCCAGGGTTAGAATCAGAAGCTAAAGCTAGTGGTAGCCCCGCATCTATCATCTTACGTGCGGGAGTATAAGGGATAGAAATAAAGAAAGAACATGTAGGTAGAGCTACAGGCATTGTTATACTTCCTTTTAATATTTCGATATCTTCATCAGTTACTATTTCCAAGTGATCTACCGATAAGGCACCATTCTTAACACAAGTCTCTATACCTCCGATAGCAGTGAATTGGTTAACGTGTACTTTAGCGATTAGGCCATAAGCTTGCCCCGCTTTTATAATGCGCTCTGTTTCTTCACAAGAGAAATATCCAGTCTCTAAGAAAGCATCTACATATTCTGCTAAGTTCTCTTTAGAGATAGCAGGTATCATCTCGTTTACGATCAGGTCGATGTAGCCTTGATGATTATCTTTATAGGCAGTAGGGAAGGCGTGAGCCCCTAAGAAAGTAGCTTTGATTGCGATAGGATAGTTGTCTTTTAGCCTCTTGATTACTCTAAGCATTTTTAGTTCGGCTTCTAGCGTTAGGCCATACCCTGACTTAATTTCTACGGCTCCAGTTCCTTGACTAATGACTTCTTCTAATCTTTTGCAAGATTGTTTGTATAGCTCTTCTTCTGTAGTTTCTTGTAATTTCTTAGCTGAGTTTAATATTCCACCTCCTCTATTAAAAATCTCCTCATAGCTAAGTCCATTGATTCGATCTACGAATTCTAGTTCACGGTTACCTGCATAAACTAGATGAGTGTGGCTATCAGCCCATGTTGGTAAGACAGTTTTTCCTGTAGCGTCAATCACTAGATCCATATTTTCTGCATTAGGACATTCATCCATTACCCCATAATCTAATATGATATCATCTTCTATTAATAGAAAGGCATTATCTAGTTTAGGAAGTACCCCCATTGCTGCTCCCTCTAGTTTATCTATAGATTCTTCTCTAATTTGAAGTATTTCTTTAATATTTATAAGTAGTGTTTTCATGACTGTCTGTATTGTTTTTTAGTTTTAAAATAGAATAAAAGCCTAAAATCTTTTACCTTTAAGCAAATTTACAAAATGTGAGACGAGTTAAATATAAGAAAACTAGAAAACTTCAGCCCAATTCTCTTGAATACTCAGGTTTTTTTCCTGATGTTCCTATCTCAATGCAGTTATTTATCTATGATGAGAATACTTTCGAAGAGTATAACGATTTAAGTTTAAAAGAGATAGAGCAAATACTGGAGACTTCTTCGCCTAATGCTATTAAGTGGTTCAACTTACACGGTTTGCACGATATTGAGCTATTAAAAGAAGTTGGTAATTTCTTTAACATAGAATCTTACATTATGGCGGAGATACTTAACTTCTCTAGGAGAACTAGGGTAGAAGAGTTAGAAAGTACATTGTTCTTTAGCGTTAAGGCTATTTTGCCTTATAGTAACGAGGAAACTATTTTAGATGTAGAACAGATTAGTTTTATATTACAGGATAATGTGCTGCTGTCTTTTCAAGAGAAAAGAGGGTCATTCTTTAATCTAATTAGAGAGAGAATTCGCACTAAAACAGGACAAATTAGAAAGAGAGATTCAGGATACTTATTATATGGACTCTTAGACTCATTGATGGAAAGCTACTTTACGGCATTGGATTTTATAGAAGATAACGTAGAGCATGTATTAGTCGAAGCTAGAACTAAGTATCACAAGGATGTCTTAATCCGAATAGAAGAGTACACGCAACAACTCCAAGAGGTGAAGCGTGCGATTATTCCTTTGAGAGAAGTACTGTATAATCTAAAAACACAGCATGATAAGAAGAATATTATAGACTGCGTGATTAGTAAGAATAGTATTGGATTCTTTGATCGATTGCAATATAAAAGTTTCGAAATGTTAGATCAGATAGATTATAATCTAAACAAATTAGATAGTGCGACTAACTATTTCTTCTCTTCGCAGAGCAATCGTATGAATGAGATTATGAAAGTACTTACTATTGTGTCTGTTATCTTTATCCCATTAACTTTTATCGTAGGTGTATACGGAATGAACTTTGAGAATATGCCTGAATTAAAGTCAGAGTATGGGTATTTCTATACGATAGGGGCTATGGTCATACTTGTACTTATGATGATTAGCTATTTTAAATGGAAGAAGTGGTTTTAACCCAGATTAAGCGATAGACATATAGACGGAAAGTATTTGGCTAATGCTTAATCGGGGTTTAATTTCTTGTGAATTATGATTGTAGTTATACTGTTTGTTTTAGTTAGCCTTCTTTGTTTTATTTTTTATAAGAACCCATGGCTCTATATGAGAGGAGGTGATAATGTCAAGTTAGCGATGTGGATGAGAGAGAACTTGCATTTAACCACTTCACAAGCAGTGAGATATATCCGATTACTTGTATTGTTCTTATTTATGGGGACGCTGATTGGCGCAGTATACTTAAACTATTTATATTTGCCTGAATATCAGATTAAATTAGGTTCTGAAGCTGATGTATTCGTACAGATTCGGGAGATAGGAGGAGATATAGCTGATAGAATAGCCTTATTTTTTAAAGAGAACACATGGGCTGTTTATATACTGTTCTTATCGATTGCTATTTATTGGAACTACAGTAGCTTTAAAGATAAGGAGTGGGTAT
>JBOFGJ010000053.1:0-2738 GCA_051649065.1 Flavobacterium sp.
TGGGAAATCATAGATAGAAAACCTACTTATTATTCTGTAGGTCACTTAATGATTCCTGGTGGTAACTCTAGAAAACCTGATGGTAAATATCTTGTTGCGATGAATAAAATCACTAAAGATAGATACTTGCCTGTAGGACCAGATCTTAACCACTCTGCTCAGCTATATGATATCAGTGGGGATAAAATGGAGCTAATCCTAGACTTCCCTACTATCGGTGAGCCGCACTATGCTGCTGCTATTAAGGCGGATAAAATAAAGAGCAAATCAAGACAGATTTACAAACTTGACGAGAATAAACACCCTGCAGTAGCTAAATCTCCTAATGACACTAAAGTTATTAGAAAAGGAAATGAAGTACACATCTATATGACGATGATACGAAGTCACTTTACTCCTGATAATATCGAGGGTGTAAAAGTAGGTGACAAAGTATTCTTCCATATTACAAACTTAGAACAAGACTTTGATGTACCTCACGGATTTGCCATGATCGGAGCGAATACCTCAGAACTATTAGTGACTCCAGGTAAGACAGAAACCATAGTTTGGGAACCAAAACAAGTAGGTGTATGGCCATTCTATTGTACTGACTTCTGCTCTGCATTACACCAAGAGATGCAGGGATATGTTAGAGTATCTCCAGCAGATTCTAAGATAGAACTTTCTTGGTCATTAGATGACGAATAAGTATTGCTAAATACATAGTTGTTAGTTTACATTTTAGTTCATTAAAGGGCAAAGCACTGTCTTTGCCCTTTTTAAAAATAATATCATGAAAAAAGCATCAATATTGATGATAATAGGCTCTTGTCTACTTTTATCATTATTCTATTTCCCTTTGTGGAATATAGAATTAGGAGCCCCTCAATATCCTGTGCCACTAGGTATGGATATCTATATAAATGGAATTAAAGGAGTACAAGAATTTGACCTTCAGAACATAGATGGCCTTAACCATTACATCGGAATGAAGACCATCCCTAAACCGGAACAGATGTGGGAATTCTCTGTTTTCCCAATTGTAATAGCTTCAATGTCAATATTGGGTATTGCTATTGGGGTAGCAGGATTCTTTAATAAGGTAAAACCTGGTTTGTTCTTAGGATGGTTAATACTTATGGGACTACTAGGTATCGCAGGTATGTATGATTTTAATCTGTGGTTAGTGGAATATGGTAGTGATCTAGATCCTCACGCTATTATGAAGATGGTTGATACTGCAGGTAATCCCCTTACTTATGAACCTCCCCTATTTGGTCATCGTAAGATTCTAAACTTTGACGCTTATTCTTACCCTCATATCGGAGCGTATCTAATGGCTTTAGGGATGTTACTAACCTTTATCGCTTACTTCGTAGGGATAAAATCTAAAAAGAATTAATATGAAATCACTTTACTTACTTGGCTTAATATTCCTACTCACTTCGTGTACTGTAAAAGTAACTCCTATAGAGTATGGTACTGATAGCTGTGACTTCTGTACAATGGGGATAGTAGACAACAAACATGCCTCTCAGATAGTTACCTCAAAAGGGAAGAACTACAAATTCGATGCTATCGAATGTATGGTTTCTTATGTTGCAGAAAACGAAAAAGAGCAAGGTCCTTATTCACATATCCTAGTAGCAGATATCTTAAACCCTGGGGAATTAGTTCCTGCTAAGGATGCTGCTTTTATAATCTCTAAAAATATACCTAGCCCAATGGGCGCTTTTTTATCTGCTACTAAGTCAACAAATGACGCAGATAGACTAATCGAAGAAAATACAGGTAATCTATACACTTATGATCAAGTAGTAAAGCAAATCAAGAAGCACTAAAACAACATTATAACACCCACTATTGACATGCAAACAGTAACTAAAAATCTCTTGTTTTTATTTTTACTTATCCAAAGTTTTTGTGGGATGGCTAAGACTATCACTGTTGGTAAAAACTCATCTATTACATCTATTAAAAAGGCAATCGAACTAGCACAGGATAATGATGTAATTCAAGTAGAAAAAGGTACTTATAAAGAAACAGATATATTTATAAATAAGCCACTAACATTAATAGGAAAGAATGCTACAATAGACGGTGATAACAAAGGAGAAATCTTTATCATAAAAGCAGATGATGTAACGATACAAGACTTTAAGATCATTAACGTTGGTACTAGTTATATTAAAGATTATGCTGCGATTAGAGTTCGTGAGAGCAAGAATTTCACAATCAAGAATAATGTTATCGCCGATCTATTTTTTGGAATTTACTTAGAAAAATCAAAAAACGGAAAAGTACTTAATAACAAAATATATGGTAAGGCTAAGAATGAGTTTAACTCAGGAAATGGTATCCAACTCTGGTATTGTAATAACATAGAGATTAAAAACAACTATGTGGAGAAAGTCAGAGATGGTATCTATTTGGAGTTTTCTAACTATTGTACTATAGACAATAACATAAGCAGAGACAATGTTAGATATGGTCTTCACTTTATGTTTTCTAACAATGATGTGGTCACTAATAGTTCTTATATAAGCAATGGCGCTGGTGTAGCTATTATGTTCTCTAAATTTATGACAATGACTAATAATACCTTTAGTCATAACTGGGGATCGGCCGCCTATGGAGTCCTGCTTAAAGAAGTGAATGATACGAGCATTACCTATAACACAATTAAAGCCAATACAACTGCCATAAACATTGAAGGATCTAATAGAGTTGAGTATTTACACAATGATTTTATCAGC
>JBOFGJ010000054.1:0-1775 GCA_051649065.1 Flavobacterium sp.
TTCCCCCCTACCGTTGTACACATATTGTGTGTCAATCCGTTGCATCGTATATCGTGTGTCCATCCGTATACGGCATATTGTGTGTCAATTATAAACGGGCGAATTGCAATTTGTCCCTACCATGAATACCCCTACGCTGAAGGATATCATCGACCTTACCCAAAAGTATCGATTACCTCCATAAACTTTATAAGCAAGGGCAAAAAGTGGAGTAAATGGGAGTAAAACGGAGTTACCTCTTTTATAGTCAATCCTAGTAATAGCAATGGATAGAAGTCTGTTGACTCTTCTCAGATATCTGTGTTGTCCCCAATTTGTTCCCGGAAAGTTCATTCTGGAGTATCTCTTGGAAACATGACTAAGAGGAAACTAAAATTAGGCAGAAACAAAACAGATGGGTTCAGATACAAAAAAACCGAAGCAGTGCTTCGGTTTTTATTCATTTACTTATGAAAATACCATTGATAAAAGTCTGTGTTATATGTATCTATCTTGCAGTTTGGGATAATCTGTTTTAGAATTCCTTCTTGGTGTTGTTTGCGCAAGAAACGATTAAATAGTACTGGGTGAGGAAAGCGTTCTTTAAGTGCCTTATTTTTGCGTATTTCGTCATATAGATCTGTCGAACGCAATTCGACTTTAGTAGGTTGATCTGCAAAATAGCTATTCAGTTGATCTCGGATGGTCACCAGTAGTTTGATATCACTAGGCATTCTAGTGAAGGTAACAGGACGACTGTGACTCTGACTTTCTTCGTGCTCTTCTTCATGCTCTTCTACCTCTTCGTCTATATCGTCTAGTGCTTCGTAAGTAGATTCATAGATTACAGTCTCTTCTGGTTTAGCTACAGTATCGAGCTCTTGATTCGCAGTCTCCAGTGCTCCATAGATAGGTTTATCCTCTACCTCCTCTACAGGTTCGATTATAGTATCTAGTACCACTTCTATCTCTGCAACTCGCTGTTCGTCTATTAGATTGTGTAAGTTATACTGAAGTTCCTCTAGATATGATCTATAGACCTCATCTATATGCAATTGTGGTTGGAGTAGAATACCTGCTCCTATCTCACGACACTCTACTAACTGCGGGTATTTCTTATAATTAGTTACATGGTGAAAGGCAAGTTGATGTCTTTTCATTTGGATAGCAAATCGCCTCCATAGATCAATATTCAATGGTGGTTCTCCATCGCCTTTTAGCCAATCGTTATACATCCATTTGGTCACCCAACCCTTCTCATAAGTATTCATCACATACTTAGATGTGGTATAGATAGTGACCTCAGCTCCTTCTTTAATTTGCTCTAAACCTTTTACAATAGCCATTAATGAAATACGAGATTGTGAATTCTCAATATATCCTTCACCAAAAGATTTGCATTGATCACCGATACACAGCATATTAGCATATGCTTTAGCATCACTAGAAGTATCTATCTTTACACGAGTATATAAATCTATCTTGTATTTCATCTGTATTGCGTTTTAGCAGTTAGGCTATTTTGCGTTTTTAAAGATAAGAAGTTCTGATGAAATCACATACGCAATTAAGAGAAGTAAAGAAAATTAGATACTATAGCTAAAAAAACGCTGAAGTATTTCTTCAGCGTTATATAGATTACAATTTATTTTTGTCGATATAAAGTCTTAACATAATCTCCATATAAATCTTTAAGTTGTAATGTTTTAGAGTCAACTTGTTTGATTATTTTTTTTGTACCACCAGCATTAGCCCAATCTACTTTTACATCTTGATTTGGTTTATCAGCATATACT
>JBOFGJ010000055.1:0-1515 GCA_051649065.1 Flavobacterium sp.
ATCTAAACTCATATCATATCAAATTTAGTCATTGCATTCGCTTTAATCGTATCAGCTACATCAATATAAGGTTTCATTGATTTGTAGTCTGAATGTCCTGTCCATTTCATTACAACCTGTACAGGTATCCCTAATGATAGCGCCGTACAGATAAATGTTCTTCGACCTACGTGAGTGCTTAAATGTTCATATTTAGGTTTTACTTCATCTATTCTTTCATTGCCTACATAATACGTTTCTCGGATTGGTTCATTAATCTCTGCTAATTCTCCAAGTTCTTTTATGTAGTCATTCATCTTTTGATTAGAAATGACAGGTAGTGCTTTTCCCTTTTCAAAAGGTACATCTTTGTACTTCTCTAATATTGCTCTACTGTGTTTGTTTAATTCAACTCTCAGCATATCATTTGTCTTTTTGGTAACAAACTCAATAGCATCATTTTTAATGTCGTGTCTTGTTAGACTAAAAGCATCTGAATAGCGAAGTCCTGTATAGCAACAGAAAAGCAATACATCACGTACACGTTCTAAGTATGACTTTGTACCTAAATCCGTTGATTTAATCTGTTCGATTTCCTCTTGGGTTAAGAAGATTATCTTTTTAGAGGTTTCTTTTAACTTTGGTTTAAAATCTTCAAAATTATAAGCAATTGTATAATTGTTGTTTTTACACCATTTCAAAAACCACTTTACAAAGCTAATCTGCTTTTCAATAGTACTATTACGCATCTGCTTTTCAATACGTAGAAATGAAACGTAGTCTAACAAAGTCTTTTCGTTTATATCTGAAAACTGAAAATTGCTTTTGAAAGAAAAAAGATGTGAGCGAACAGTATTAAATTTGGTATAAGTTGCCAATGTCCAATCATTTCGTTTTCCGCTGTTCTTGACAAACTCGTCAAAAGCTGTAAACAGGTTCTTTTCTGTCGCTGATATGGTTTGTTTATCAGAGTAACGTTTTATTTCATCTTTTAAAAGTTCAAAAGAAGGTACTTCATTCTTCAATTCATACTCTTTAAAGATTCTATCAATCGTAGTAGATAGCTCTTGTATTGCTGTATTGATTTCAGAAGAACTTTGTTTTAGCTTATTGGTACACCCATTGCGTACCTTTTCTTTTGCTTCATCCCATTTGGAAGCATCAATGCGGTAGCCTGTAAAGAGTTCTACTCGTCCACCATTATATACCACTCTTGCACGAATAGGAACGTTCTCTGTGATTAAAACACCGTCCTTCTTTCTCTTTTCAATAGCAATAGTTATCTTTCTTTTTATAGTCATAGTTACTTGTAATAGCACCCAAATATACACCCAATTTTAATACTATCATATACTATTTTATGGTATTCAACTGACCTATAAAAACTATAACTATCAATAAATCAAAATAATAGTATTTTACGATATTCTATTTATATATAGGTTATATTCCCTCTTTCTCCGCGAAATTATAAATAGTAACTTTTCAAAAGTTAGTAAAAAAGCACAAAACCTATGATTCTCAATGGATTATAGG
>JBOFGJ010000056.1:0-1183 GCA_051649065.1 Flavobacterium sp.
TCATCATCAAGAATAATTATTTCATTCGTATCATAACTCTTCTTTGCTATCCACCACATTATTTCTTCTCGTCTAGATCTAGTAAGGGATTCACTTTCAACTCTTGATACTTTATCAAACTGCAACCCTCTATTTGTGAGTAATTCTTTCCACTGCTCTAAAGTAAATCTATTCTTATGAGAAGTTGAAAGAATGATTTCTTCAACAGGAATAGTATTAAAAACGTCTACTGCTTCGTCTAAAAAAACATAAAAGCCATCCTCAGCCATCTCAACTCTCTTGTTGGGATTACCGTGAACCATTACACCATCTATATCTAAAAAAACTCTCATATTAAAAATCTATTATGCAATACCCGCGCCTAATCGGACACCATATATCCCAGTCTTGCTCATAATCTACTATTATATCTTTTAACTTCAAATATGGAGGTTGATCACAATAGTTTTTTACTCCTTTTTTAGCAATAATCTCTTTACCCGCTAATCGATATGCTATGTATCGGTGGTGCCCTTCTATAATTAAACTATCTCCTTCAGCAATAACAATATTTTCAAAATCCTTATTTAGCAAACGGACTCTCATATAAATACGAAATAGAATTATAAAACAAACCTTTCTTTGAGTCACATACAAATTATGAGCATTTTCATCTGCTATAAATGATTGTAGCTGTCTTTTAAAACGTTCTTTCTATAAGTCAATATTGTCCACCGAAAGTACTTATTTAATTATAAATAATTATATTTCACAAAGTTAGTGAATTATTTTCAAGCTTAAATGTGTGAAATCATTTTAATAAGCATAAATTAATATCACTATATTTATACTTGTACTAAAAGTAGGTGGTACAGAGACCATCCCATTTCCACTAAATTTAGAGGATAAACTAATTGAATATAAGGTGCCCTTATAAACTTTATTTTAAATACCAAACTGTCGTTCCACTTTTAGCCTATTTGACCGCAATATAAAAACACAACGGACTGACTACAAACAAACACATAACCATACCTCTCTCATGGCAATAATCACAGTACATACGAGAGATTCACATAAAAAAAGGGTACTCATCACGAGTACCCTTTTATAATTATATAGATTGTTGAACTACCAAACGAACATTGGTCTTTCTTCCATCATATCATTTACTTCATCAGCAACAGCTTCTAGAACAGCTTCG
>JBOFGJ010000057.1:0-2302 GCA_051649065.1 Flavobacterium sp.
AAAGGTAACGTCTATATTCTTGAGGTTGTTCTCTCTAGCGCCTATTATTTCAATAAAGTGTTTATATGATCTACGCTTCTTTGGAACAGCTATTTCAAGTGCTCCACTAAGGTATTTACTAGTAAGAGAGTTAGACTTAAGGATGGTAGCATAGTCTCCTTGAGCGACTAATTCACCTCCATAGCTACCTGCCTCAGGACCGATATCTATAATCTGATCTGCAGACTTCATAATGTCTTCATCGTGCTCTACTACAATAACGGTATTCCCTAATTGTTTTAGGTTATTTAGTACATCGATAAGCTTCTCAGTATCTTTTGGGTGTAGCCCTATACTTGGTTCGTCTAAGATATACATCGATCCCACTAAGCTACTTCCTAGTGATGTAGCCAAGTTGATACGTTGAGATTCTCCACCAGATAGAGAAGCAGAGTTTCTGTTTAGCGTTAGGTAGTCAAGCCCTACATTACTAAGAAAACCTAGTCTATTGTTAATTTCGATTAATAGACGTTGAGCTACTTTAGCTTCATATTCGTTTAAGACAAGATCTTTAAAGAAAGTGATCAAATGCTTGATCGGTAAGTCTACTAGTTCACTAACAGTCTTGCCACCTACTTTTACATTGCCAGCCTCTATACGCAGTCTCTTTCCTTTACAAGTAGGACATTTAGTCTTCCCTCTATAACGAGAGAGAAGTACTCTATTTTGTATCTTATAATTTTTTTCTTCTAGTTCCTTAAAGAAGTCGTTTAACCCTGTAAACAGAGTGTTACCTTCCCATACTAAAGCTTTTTGTTCATCTGTCAATTCAAAATAAGGTTTGTGAATAGGGAAGTCAAACTTGTAAGCATTGTTTACTAGTTGATCTCTATACCATCCCATTGATTCTCCTCTCCAAGGAAAAACGGCATTGTCATAAACAGATAAGCCTGTATTTGGAATCACTAATTCTTCATCTATTCCAATGATGTTTCCGTATCCATCACAAGTAGGACAGGCTCCATAAGGGTTGTTAAAACTAAACAAGTGTACATTTGGTTCTAAGAATGTCTCTCCGTCTAAAGCGAAGTTATTGCTAAACTCCTTGCGTGTTTTATCTTTTAGATCTTCTATATAGCAGTATCCTTTTCCTTCAAAGAAAGCAGTTTCTACAGAATCCCCTAATCGATTATAGAAGTCCTCATCATCACTCACGACGATACGGTCTACGATTAGATATACATTTGATACGTCTACTTTATTGACTTCCTCTTCTGTGTGTTCACTGATATATGAGTCTAGACGAAGTGTCTCACCATTAACTAATACTCTAGCATACCCCTGCTGTAATAATACATTAAGATGCTCATATAGGACTCTGTCTTCCCCTAAGTCAATAGGCGCTAATAATAGAAGTTTTGCACCGATCGGTAAGCTCTTGATATAATCTAACACATCGCTTACGGTATCTTTCTTCACTTCCTCACCAGAAATAGGAGAGATAGTCTTCCCGATACGCGCATAAAGAAGCTTGATGTAGTCGTATATCTCTGTAGAGGTACCTACAGTAGATCTAGCGTTACTCGTATTTACTTTTTGTTCGATAGCGATAGCAGGAGCAATACCCTTGATGTACTCTACCTTAGGCTTATTAATACGACCTAAGAATTGACGTGCATACGAAGATAAACTCTCTACATATCGGCGTTGTCCCTCAGCATATAACGTGTCAAAAGCTAAACTCGACTTACCTGAACCAGATAGACCAGTGATAACTACAAGATTATTACGCGGAATCACGACGTCTATATTCTTAAGATTGTGCAACTGAGCACCCTTGATTATTATATTCTTTTTTGGATCTATATTGGAGAAATCTATTTTTTTCATAAAGCCTATAAAGGTTGAACATACAAAGATAATGCTTTCTTTAGTTTATCTAAAGTTTAGAAACTTATAATCTCGTCAAAGTTCTTAATGTTCTATAATCCCATAATCATCATTAGCCCAATACTACAAAGTAAATCTACTTTATAGTTCTTTTATTAGCTCTATAACCATACTATAGTATGTTGAAATCACCTTTCAGACCTATCTTGTATAATTGATTTTTGTTTATCTGTCTATTGCTGATTCTGGGATAATATTTCGCAAATAAAATTATGCAGGGTAGTGTTATAGGAAGTAAGGTATATTGGGTGATGGGATAGCTAAGAGTATAAGTGAACAGAAGTGGGTATAGCGCTATCTTGATTTGAAAAAGGGAATTAGATAAAAGTGCTGTTTTGAGAATATTTATAGGTAAGTAAGATTGTTAATTATT
>JBOFGJ010000058.1:0-3896 GCA_051649065.1 Flavobacterium sp.
CCCCCTTACTACTATGGATGATAATTGTAAAAACTGTAATCAACTCATCACTGAGAACTTCTGTAACAACTGTGGTCAGAAGAAATATACTCGTATAAATAAAGGATATTTACTAGAAGAGCTCTATGAGGTAGTAGTATATACCAATAAAGGATTTCTATATTCAGTAAAGAAAGTTATTACCAATCCAGGTAAAATAGCAAGAGAATTTATAGATGGCAAGAGAATAAATCACTATAAACCAATATTATTATCATTTGTTCTAAGTGGTATCTCAGCTCTTGTATCATTTCAATTTATCGGAATAGCGAGACCTCTTTCTGACTTAAACTCTAAAAATCCTGAGAGTAACAAAATTATGAGTGAGTTCTTAGCTTATTTCACTAACTACCACTCATTCATAATGCTCTTATTTATTCCTTTTTTCGCTTTATTAACAAAGCTTACTTTTAGAAAATGGGGCCATAATTATTATGAGCATCTTGTCATGAATGCTTATATACTATCCTTTATCACGATACTAAATACTTTGATAGTATACCCTATAACATACTTCTATATTACAGATCCTGATGCGGTTTATAATATTCTAGGCTTATCACTTCTAACAACACCTTTTGTATTATATTGGTTCTTTAAAGAATTTTATAAAGACCAGACCTCAAAGCGTATTTTTATCAAGATACTTCAACTCTGTGGATGGGTAATCCTATCCTATATAGCTCTCATAATAGTAGCGATACTCATTGCTATTATTGTATCTTTAATACGTACGCCTATAGCAGTTTAATTTAGCTTTATATAGACTAATTGACACTACTATCCTTAAGTTTGAAAAGCCATTATTAGCCATAGTATATTTCACAACTTTAGTATTCAGTATCATTTGTATTATTCGAAATATTAAGTATAATCGTTTTAAAGGATAAATCTCTTTTTACCCTCCATCGTATCTGCCGCTATAGCAATACCTAAATACAAAAAATAGATTCTACTTTCTCACAACAAAACCAATATTGTCAGTAAATTGCATAAAAACAATTCATAAACTATGGAAAAGAAATTAGTAGTAATCACAGGTGCTAGCTCAGGCTTCGGTATGGAACTAGCCAAAGAATTTGCTCATAGTGGACATCCTCTATTACTGTTAGCAAGAAGATTAGAGAAGATGGAAGCTCTTAACCTACCTAATACTCTATGCAGAAGCGTAGATGTGTCGGATAAAGATGCCTTCGAGAAAGCGATCCGTGAAGCTGAGGCTGTATATGGCAAGACAGACTTATTGATTAATAATGCAGGAGTTATGTTATTAGGGGATTTAGCGACTCAGGATCCTAATGAATGGAAACGTATGCTAGACATCAACGTATTAGGTGTGATGAATGGTATGCAGGCTGTAATGGCAGATATGAAAGAGAGACAGTCTGGTACGATTATTAATGTATCTTCTATCGCAGGAGTATTGCCATTCCATAACCACGCCGCCTACTGCGCTAGTAAATACGCTGTTAGAGGACTGACACAGACAGCTCGTCTAGAACTTAGCCCATATAATGTGCGTGTTATCTCTGTAGAACCAGGTGCTGTAGCTACTGAACTATTAGGTCACACTACTAGTGATGACATCATAGGTGGGTATAAACAATGGATGGAGAACACGGGTGCTAACCGAATCCAAGCTATCGATGTAGCTCGCACCATCAAGTTTGCTTACGACTTACCTCAAGGAGTATTACTACGAGAGTTAATTATCTCTGATACCAAACAAGATGCTTAATACTTAGGTATTGACATAAATAACTTAAAGAAAACGCTCATAGTGTCTATTCACTATGAGCGTTTTTTTATTCTAAACAATCCTTTTCTAGCCATTTATCATCGTATTTGTACTTGAGCGTTTCGATAATACACTTTTTTGCACATTTTTTTTAAACACTAAAAAACATAATCGACAAACAACAACTTAATCAATACACACTGATTATCCACTAAAGTTAAAAAACCCGTTAACCCCAATAAATTCGGGCTTTGGTGTCGAATAATAGGAGATTAATAAGACTATAGTAGGGCTAAAAGACCTTTTGCCCAAGAAAGCTCCTTTTATTCTTCCGCTACTCTTCTGTAACTAAACATCAAATATACATTAACTCGATATTAGGTATACTATTTCTTCTTTATAATCGTTAAGCTGTTATCCACTTAGAACAATATTTATTGTACTATTGTTTAGCTAAAAAAAATGACATTGAAAAAGATTATTACAGATAGACTTTACTTAATCCCTTTTACTATTGAGATCTGCAAAGAATTACTGCAAGGGAATACCGTTATCTTATCTCAGTATGGACTAAAACCGTCTATAGATTGGCCTGATGAGGATATACTAGAGACCTTACCACGTATTATTACTAATCTAGAGAAAGTACCTGCACCATCAGGATTCGAATCGTGGATGATCATCAAGAAAGAAAATGATACAGTCATTGGTGATATTGGTTTTAAAGGAGTACCTAATTTAGGAAGTGCCATAGATATAGGGTATGGTATTACTTTAAATGAAAGAAGAAAAGGTTATGCAAGTGAGGCTATAGCAGGCCTAATCCAATGGGCATTTAATCAGCCCTCGGTTAAACTCATCACTGCACAATCTCTTTTGGACAATATAGGATCTGCTAAAACACTAGATAAACAAGGGTTTAAAAGAACTGGACTCTTAGGCGAATTCATTCAATGGCGATTAGTGAAAAAGAAATCCATATAGCAATACCGACAACCGACCGAGATAAACAATCAAAAAAAGTCAACAACCATAAGTATACACTTATCGTTATTGACTTTAAGTTTTTAATATGACATCAACTAGTTAACTGTCTTTTCTGCGAATCATAATGTAAGATGGCTTGCCAAAAGGAGGCATAAATCGCTGTTCTTCTATCATAAATCCGCACTGTTCTAAGAATGGAATCTGAACATCATCCTGAAGTACTTCTATCCAAATCGCATCATAGTTACGCGTTAGCGATAGGCATTTGTTCCACAGAGATTCTCTTACTTCAGCCGTATTATGAGTTGGGATAATAAAGAAAGGTGCATAGTTAATCACTTTTAATTCTTTCAGACTATCAGGGCTAGGTACCTGCTGTATAATAACATATCCCACAGCTTCCTCCTTAACAAATACAGATAACATCTGCGTACTTAGATTATTAAGCTCTAATGTAGCCTCTTTAGTATCTAGTTGTTTACTTATATACTGATTAAGAGCATCAGCTTCTACGGTATTACTATACCATTGATTAAATTGGGCTTTGCGCAGAGAGAATAATTGTCTCAATCCCTCCTCTGTTGCTATTGTGAATTTTGATATTATATCCATTAGATTATTTGGTTTGATACAAATATAGAATTCCAATAGATATAGCCGTCGTTAAAGTATTGTAAAAAACTATCACGTATAGTTTATACTAATGTCGTTATCAGGCTGCTTACTTACCCAAAATCACAATTATTTGATTACATATTACTTATATAGGGTTCACCTGCCATCCCTTTCCCTTTACTATCTTCATCTATAAAAGTGTCTATATAAACATTCACTGTTTTATTTCTTCCAATAACTTTGATATATAGATGTCCGTAGCCATATTAAGCCTTTGCTTCAGTACCTTTATGGAACCAACTATACCCTACTATGCCACCTGTGACTTCAAGTATCTTCTCGTCTTTCTCTAGTGCTTGTGTGTAATAATCAGTTGTACGGAAGTACATTCCCCTTGTTCCGACTACTAGAAAGTACATGTTTCCTAATAAGATGACTAACTTGATGGTTCTAGATTGGACCGAACTTCGCATTGGATTTAATACTACTGTTGTATCTGTCGCTTTCTCACTAAGCC
>JBOFGJ010000059.1:0-1014 GCA_051649065.1 Flavobacterium sp.
GTATATCACAACGGCGAACGACTAGATGATAAGAGTATTTTAGAGATAGGAGATGAGCTAGTAATAGCTGTATACAACAAGGAATATAGAATCAAATTAGCAGAAATAAAAGAAATCAACCAATGGAACAACTTACTTACGAACAAGCAGCTTTAGAATTAGAAGAGATTTTAAACGACCTTAAGAACGATGAAGTAACAGTGGACGATCTAGCGAATAAGGTAGAACGCGCATCTAAACTTATCGTATTCTGTAAAGAGAAGCTTACCTCTACGGAACAACAAGTAGAAGGAATTATAGAGAAATTAGGGTTATAAATAAAAACAATGGTTTTGGATCGTATCCAAAACCATTGTTTTATTACTAGTTCGAACTATTATTCTGAATGAAGTGTCTAACATCATCAGATGACGGTAGCTCGAATACTTCTAAGTGGAAGTAATCTACAGCTGCTAACACGTGATCAAAGATATCGGCCATTATATTCTCATACTCTGCCCAGATAATAGTATTGGTGAACATATACAATTCTACTGGTAGTCCATGTTCTGTTGGTTGGAGGTGTCTTACCATAAGAGGATACTCCTTATGTATGTTAGGATTTTGCTTTATATATCTCGTTACATACGCTCTAAACATACCTATGTTTGTGATTCTTCTACCATTTATTGGCATAGATTGATCAGCTTGAGTTAGCTCATTATAATCAGCTATCTCCTGCTGGCGTTCCTCGATATATGGAGCAAGTAATTGTATTTTCTTTAATAATTGTATTTCATCAGGTTCTAAGAATCGTATTGAAGAGATTTTGATATTAATGCTTCTCTTTACCCTTCTACCTCCTGAAGTTTGCATTCCTCTGTAGTTCTTAAAAGAGTCACTTATTAATAGGTGAGTAGGGATAGTCGAGATTGTCTTATCGAAGTTCTGAACCTTCACTGTACTTAGATTCATCTCTAGTACTGTACCATCTGCACCGTATTTAGACATTTCTATCCAATCTCCTACGCGCAC
>JBOFGJ010000060.1:0-1082 GCA_051649065.1 Flavobacterium sp.
TCAAAGGGATAGAATAAAAAAACTCAGCATGTTTGGCGACATACTGAGCTTGATATTTTATCTAAACAAGCAATAAAGATTGTATAGATTTCTTTTTTTGACACGGTAAATGTATGACATCGTCATTTCATATCCTAAAAAAACTTTATACAAAGCTTGTTTTTATAAGCGTTTGACGCCAGAGGGCGTATTTCCAATTATACCTTTCCGTGGAAATGATTTAATCATTTTAAAATGTAATAGCTATGGCTACAAACAAACCTTATGGCGATAACCGCCGTATAGGAGCGGTAAAGGATCGCTCTCAGACTTTTAATCCCAGAACTCAGCAGTATGTCAAAAGAGATACTACTACGGGAAGATTTATGGATGTTAAACAAGATGGTACTCTATTTAAGGGAGTTACTAAAGAAAAATAGAAATAAGTATGAATAGATATTTACTTAATAGAACACCTCAGGCTAATGGAGACCATGAGGTGCATAAAGACTCATGTCATTTTAAACCTGCTAATTATATCGATTTAGGGTATCATTATAACTGTCAAGATGCTATTAGATATGCAAGAGCGACTTACCCTAATATTAGAATAGATGGTTGCGCGTACTGTAATAGAGAATGTCACACGAGTTAAGTATAAAGTATTAATACCTTGTCACTCTTTTAGGAGGGTGATGAGGTTAAAAAAAAGGGTATGAGTGTAAGAAAACATAAAGAGAATATTCAGATTTCATTAACTGATTTTATTGATTTTGTATCAAAAGCTGGCACAACTAAGTTTACTAAAGTAAAGGAGATTAAAAATAGACCTTCTTATCATCCTGCATTTGATTTTTGGAAACCTTTAAGGGAGAGAATAATTGAAATACATAAGAATAATATAGATAAGAGTGAAATAGATGAAATTCTAGATGAATTAACAGATAAAAATAAGAAAGAACTTTATCCTAACATAATAAAGCAATATAAATCTTTTTTAGGTAGGAAAAAAGTAGAATGGCTTGAACCTCCTTTTCAAGATTGGAGATTGGGTGAATTGCGTATTAAGATTAATCCAGAAATAGGATTGTTTATTGGAGATA
>JBOFGJ010000061.1:0-1311 GCA_051649065.1 Flavobacterium sp.
ATTATAAGGACTTAACACTTATGGCAAAGTTAACTATCACTAAAGGCAAACAGCATATTGAATTTGATAAGTTACCACCTGTGATTTATAATACAAACCTTCAACTGCAATTGTCGGCTGTTAGTAGCTCAGGATTGCCTATTACATACTCATCAGTAGATGAAGAAGGTGTAGCTATAGTTGATCCATTAGGATTAGTTAAAATACTAAAACGAGGTAGTATTGTTATCACTGCTCAACAAGCAGGAAATAACAACTATGAGCCTGCTCAAAATGTGAGTCAAGTACTACTTATTCAGAATGATGAAGCCAATATAGAAGGTTTAAGCATTAATGGAGATGATATGGGTAAAATGTCATCTAATGAGTACTTTATCGTAGGTTGTGAAGACATCGACAGTCAAGTTGGTATAGCGTTGAAGACAAGTGCAGGAGCGGATGTAAGTACAGGTACTGAGTTTATCATACGCACTCCTAAAGCAGGGATATATAGACAAGAAATAATCGTTAAATCTCAAAGCGGAACAATAACTAATAAGTATATTTTAACTATCGAACGACCTTTTAATTTTGAGGATATCGTTATACAGAAATTTGATAATACCTTATTAGTAAACAATAATCCATTGACTAATGGAGGTTATCGTTTTGTGGGATATAAGTGGTTTAAAAATGGGCAATTAATAGGAACAGGACAAGTCTATTCTGTGGGTAATAATAAAGAAGATCTATTAGATAGAGATGCATTATATAGTGTTGAATTAACAACAGATAAAGGAGAGGTGCTACACAGTTGTTCTTCTACAATCAGTTATTCAAATACGAAGAGCATTAAGCTATATCCTAATCCAATAGTGAAACAGGGAGAATTAGAGATTGCCATAGATTATCCAGACTCGTCATTGAAGGATGTTACGGCCTCTATTTATAATGTGACAGGTCAGTTCTTATTCAAGACTGTTCTACAAGACCGAATTTCTAAAGTAGTCTTACCACATACTTTAGTAGAAGGATCTTATATTATGATTATAAAAATTGATGGTAAGAATAAGTCATTTAGATTTGTAGTAAAACCTAACTAAGATGAATTTAAATAGAAAAAACATATATGGATTAATGCTTGTCGTACTTGGAAGTACGGCAGGCTTTTCCCAAGAGATTAATGTATCTACATTGGGTTATTTTACCAATAGTGCTAAGAGCGTTGCTCATTATGATTCGAAGACTTCTATGGGGTATGGAGTAGGAGTAGGGTATAGATATTACCTTGGTTCTAAATGGAGCATAGGCGCAGAGGTAAACTATCAGCAT
>JBOFGJ010000062.1:0-1547 GCA_051649065.1 Flavobacterium sp.
CCCATTCGTCTTTTTCTTTGATACCAAAACGAGAAGCCATCATCTTAGTACGTGACTCATCAGACAACACACCGTCTAATTGCACTATATTCTTTACAAACTCGCTTAAATCGTCAAATCTGTACGCTTGTGTTTCAATATCTATATAGTCGTCTGTATAACTTCCAATAGAACGCAACATTGCACTAACTAAATTAACTGATCGTTGCATTGACTCCCCAAAATCTCCATTTAACTTTGCTTCTGCTGTCATTTGAGCATCTATAAAGACTCTATCAAAAGCCACTCCGCTTAACCCTTGACCTTTTAACGCTTCCATTGATATGTCTGGCGTATGACTCATAGAATACATTAAACGTTTCAATTCGTTAAGTTCTAATTTGATTGCTTCCGGCGCACTATCCCAAGTCAAATATTTCATATCAGCATCAGACTCCATTTGTACAGTCTTACCAGCTTGTTCTTTACTTGCAAAACCTACTACATCTCCTTTTACAACTGTTATAGGCGAACCGTTATAATCGTTTGTATCTCCAAAATTACTAACTAACTTCTCAAATCGATCTATAATATTTTGAACGTTATACCACTCAGGCAACAACTGCGAATAATACACAATAGGTATTTTACCCCATTTGTTGGTCCATGATTTTATCACATTACCCTTGCTGTCAAAAGTAGCATTTTCTTTAGCTGTGAATATATCTGTTAACGTTTCGTCATCTACAGTGTATTGACGAACAAACGCAGTCATATCGTTATTATCCTTATCAAATATAGGCAATAGCAAATCACCTTTTTCTGGAGATAAAACACGCATCTTTATTTTACCGTCTTCATCATACCACCACATCTCTGCGCATTGCAATTCACTCATTACACGTGTTGCAACTTCTTCAATCTTATAATTGTACTTAACCTCTTTACGTTGTCTTATAACTGCATCTAAAAGCGTACTTTGTTCGTTATCGGTTGAAAGTTCGCTACCTCTTAAATTCATGAAGTGTTTACGTAACGATACGATAATCTGTTGCATTGAAACCGCAACACGGTTTACCAATACTGTTTTTTGCCTATACTGTACATTACCATCTGCGTCTGTCATTTCATCGCCATTAGCGTCTAATATAGCTTCATAAACAGTTTTGTCTGGTCGTTTTATTTTATCAAATACATCATGTGTAGAAGGGTTGTATTGCTTTACTGCTAAAACACTTGCTTCACTCTGTACTGGTACGTTATTCTTAAATATTTCTTCCATTTATTTAAACTAGTAAAACCACCTTGTTACGGGTGGTTAGTTTATTGTTATTTTTGTTTTTATTAGTCTTGCTCTGTTGGGTTTTCCATCCATACGTTAAAATAATAATCTGCTTCTAAATGATTAAAGAAACTCATACTAAAAAATAACTCTTCTCCATTTTCAACTGCTTTTATTTCTATCTTGTTAGTTTCTTCATTATAAGTACATTTTGCTTCTCCTACTACTCCATACTCTTCATTTAAGTTTTTGTACCAATCTGTTAATCTTGCGTTTGTATAAGTAA
>JBOFGJ010000063.1:0-4545 GCA_051649065.1 Flavobacterium sp.
TTCATCGTATTGTACCAATAAATCTTTAACCAGTTCTTTAACATCGCTACTCGTATTTGATGTAATTAATAATATTTATCTGTACTGCTCTATACATCTTATTTATCAGTACTATAAAGACTAACACAGATAGAATCATAAATGATAGTACAAAAGGATAAACAACTATCTCTGTGTGATCTATAAACTTATCTAACCATTTATTCATTAACCAATAAGTTGGGTAAATAACTAATAAGTAAGCGATAATTGTAGTAACCATAAAAGGCTTCAACAACTTCATAAACAATTCCTTCTCACTTGCTCCTAGTACCTTGCGTATCACTATTTCCCTTAGTCGTTGTTCTATAACAAATGACATAACAGCGTATAATCCAAATAAAGCAATTAACACTACTGCTCCATTCCACAGCATAAACATATTGCGCTGAGACAAAGTCTTCTGATAGGTCTTTGCAAACTGTTGTTTAACTAACATCTCTTCGAATGGATACTCATAATCTACATTCACTATCCAATAAGCTTGTAGTCTTTCAAGAGTTTCTTCTCTTACTTCTGGATCTATTTGCACAGATAAAGACTCTATACCATAAGGTAAAAACTCTATATCTCTCCAATAAAACAAAAGCATCGGCTTAATACTCTCTTCAAAACCATCTCTATTAAAATCACCTATTACTCCTTTGATAATAAAAGTATTTCCATCATAAGCAATGACTTTACCAACTACTTCACTTGGCTTTTCTCCTAATTTATCAGCAAATTTCTTGTTGATATATACTACAGGTAGATCAGCTTCGATATCCTCTTGCTCAGATAGCAGCTCAAACCCCATCATCTTAAGATAAGATTCATCTATACCATCCATAATAAAGTCTGTGACTTTCTGCTGTTGATAGTACACTGTATGATTCGTATTCATACTATTTCCTTTAAACGAAATAGTAGATAATCCTACATCTTGGACACCTTTAATCTGCTTAATCTCTTCTACAAGTTTAGGTGTTCGATACAGCTTACGTCTTATCTGTTGTGTATATAACTTAACTTGATGTACCTGCTCTCCCTTAAAACCAAGTTCTTTATTTTGCATATAATCTACCTGATTATACACTAGCCATCCAGCTATCAAAAAGAAAAATGCTGTAGCAATCTGTACTCCCACAAATACCATCCTCCATTTTGAGATTCTAACGTTCAGTAACACTTGGCCTCCTTTAGTGTTTTGTCTTGCAATAACACTAGCATACAAAGCAGGTAATAATCCTCCAATGCAAATAACACTTAACATAATAACTACAATAATAATCCCCATAGTTCCCCAAGAGAATACTAAGTGCTGATGCAAGAAATTATTATAAATCGGCAAACTCAGTTCTACTAACACTAAGGAGATAACTAATGCGATAACGACATTTAATAAAGTCTCAAATATCACCTGAACCACTAACTGTCTCTTAGAAGCTCCTATCACTCGTCTTAAGGTAAACTCTTTCGCTCTACTCAATACATTCGCTTGATTTAAACTGATGTAATTCACTAATGTCAAGACGAATATTAAGAATGAACACCCTGTAATTAAACCAATAGTATCTCTCTTCGTTTTTCCCTCTAAAAGTGTCGTTTGTTTTGTCTCAAAGCGAGTTTCACTTAATGGTATTAACCTAGATATTATCTCATCTCCCCTATCCTCAAAATATTTATTACTCTTCTTTCTATTATAATAAACTTCTTCTAGCTCTTGAAGCAGAGTAGTACTATTAATATTCTTATTTTTTTTAAATACTAACCCACCGACATTCTCTTGCCATAATGCATTATTATCTTTTGTGTTATACTCTATATTAGCAAGTACTACATCAGGCATTATCGTCGCACGTTTATCTAATTCATACACACCACTGATGATATACTTCTGATGAGCTAAGGATAACGTATCTCCTACAGGGTTTTTATCTCCAAAAAACTGTGTTGCTAGAGTAGACGAAATCGCTATAGACAAATCATCTTCAAATAACTTCTCTTGATCTCCATACTTAAATTCGAAAGGAAAAAAGTGAAAGAATGTCTCTTGTGTATTTAGTATTTTGTGTACAATTCCTTGTTCAGATTTGCTTTCCCCATAGAAGTCTAGATATTCTAATGCATAGTAGCAATAATCTTCTGCTAGTTTATTTTCTAACAGATAAGGCCCTACTCCCGCAGGTATAAAGATAGAATTGGCTTGTTTACCCATTTCTAGATTAAGCTCATACATAGCATCCACACCAGGAATCCATCTGTTATAACTATGCTCACTCTTATAGTAAGTCACAGCTAAGATGACAGATGCCATACCTACTGCTAACCCTATGATATTCCATATAAAGAACAACTTAGAATTACTGATGTTTTTGATATATATTTTAATCCAATTCTTTAGCATATACTAATTTCCTGCCTTAACCGAACCCATTGAGTCCGTGTATTTTTTTATTTCTTTTGGTGTATTATAATAGATTACTTTACCCATCGAGTCTGCATAAGCATTAAGACTCTCCGTAGGATATACTTCCGCTTTACCCATCGAATCCACTTCTGCTTTTACCGTTTTCGCTTTTAGCCCCTTTCCTGCAAATGAACCTGCACTATCTACATTCACCACTAATGACTCTACATCACCTGTCACTTCTATACGACCAGCGGAATCCACATTAGCTTTCATCGACTTAGCAGTCACATTACCTGTATACTTAGATGCCGAATCCACATTAATACTTATCGTATTCACAGAGAAGTTAGCACTCACAGATCCTGCTCCATCAGCAGATACCTTAGCATTGTCTCCAGACACTCTGCCAGTCACCACTATTCTCCCGACAGCACTAGCGTAATAGTTAAGTATAGACTTCTGAGAAACATTCACTATAGCTCTTTCTATATTTTTATATCTTCTATTCGAAGACTTTAAGTCCACGATTAACTTTGTCCCCACCTGTCTTACCTGAATTAACTCTTCTAAACCATCACTATCTCCGATGACTTCCACTGTGTTAGAATCTTTAGTTGCATCTACATTGACTAGCACTAGAGCAGAGACTTCTATACTCTGTACACCACCACTGATTCTAACTATTTGCTTATTCTGTCCATGCATTATAAAAGACAGTAAAGCAGCTATTAATGTTAATAAAAAACGTATCATAATCTTCTGCTTTTATTCTGCAAAAACATCCACAATCTTAGTATTTATCTTCTCTGATAATATCATACCATCTTTCATTAAGATTGTGCGTTCTGAGTACGACGCATCGTGATTCGAGTGAGTCACCATAATTATCGTAGCTCCCTGTTGGTGCAGCTCTGTTAATAATTCCATTACTTCATTTCCGTTCTTGCTATCTAGGTTCCCTGTAGGCTCATCGGCTAAGATTATCTTAGGGTTAGTTACTAACGCACGACCTACAGCCACACGTTGTTGTTGACCTCCTGATAATTGTTGTGGATAGTGTTTCAGTCTGTGAACGATGTTTAGTCGTTCTGCTATTTCCATTACTCTTTTCTTGCGTTCACTACTAGAAACTTTATTATAGATAAGAGGTAATTCTATATTATCATATACGGACAACTCATCTATAAGATTAAAATTCTGAAAGATAAACCCGATATTCTCTTTTCTGATTTGTGCACGTTGACCTTCTGTTAACCCTACCATCTCTTTATCTAATAATAAGTAGCTCCCACTACTGGCATTATCTAATAAACCGATGATATTAAGTAATGTTGATTTACCACATCCTGATGGCCCCATCACTGAGATAAACTCTCCCTTTCTCACATTTAACGAAACTTGATTTAAAGCCGTTGTCTCTATTTCTTCTGTTTGAAACACACGAGACATTTCTTTGATTGCTATTACCATAATTATTCCTCTATGTTTAAATGTTCTACTCTTAAATAATCTTTATAACTTGATACTATTACTTCCTCTCCTACTTCTAAACCTGATATTACCTCATAGTAAGCAGGATTCTCACGTCCTAATTCTACATTCCGCCTTACTGCCTTATTATTCTTTACCACATATACCCATTCTCCTTTAGTGTCTTGATAAAAGTTTCCTTTAGGTAGTAGTAATGCCTTTTCTTTACCAGATAAGAACAGTTTCACCCCATAAGTCGTCCCTTCTTGTAGTTTTAACTCCTCTGGTGTATCAAAGGCTAAGTGTACTTCAAATCTTCCGCTTTTCACTTCTGGTAATACCTTGATTACTTCTACATTCACGATATTTCCTTTCATTTCGATCTGACCACGCTGTCTCAAGATAATCTTATCTAGATAAAACTCATCTACCTGAGCGACTAATTTATATCCCTCCATGACATCTATCTTACCGATACTTTCTCCTCCATTATAAGTCTTTCCTAAGATTGCTTCAAAAGATGACAACCTACCTGACACAGGCGCTTTAAGTAAGAAGTTCTGTTTATTTTCTCTCAGCTGTTCTAAACTTCTGTTCATTACAGCTAGTGACTGATCTATTTGTCTAACTTGTAATATATTACT
>JBOFGJ010000064.1:0-1424 GCA_051649065.1 Flavobacterium sp.
ACTATTTGGAGCAGGTTTCTTACCTATCTTGATAGCTATTATTGGAGCTCTATTAGGAACGTGGTTCTATGGAATAATCAGAAAATGGTTACCTCATTAATATGATATTTCTACCCTAGATTCCAATACTTTTAATATCTTGCTTCAGTAATGTAATTTACATTATTTTAATCACTAGTTTATTCTTTTATGGAGCATATTATCAGGGCTAAATACAGTCCTATCTTTGAGGAAAAGTTATTAGATGAGATCATAGAAGTCTCTACAATAAAGGACTTCAAAGAAGGCGAAAAACTTATGGAGATAGGTGAGTATATTAAGAAAATACCTCTCCTACTGGAAGGTGCTATTAAGATCATACGCGAAGACCAGAGAGAAGGTGAGATAGTACTCTACTTTATAGAAGAAGGTGATACCTGTGCCATGACATTGACCTGCTGTTTAGGAGAGACTAAGAGTCAGGTGCGCTCTATAGCTGAACGCGATGGTAGTGTAGTGATGGTACCTGTAAGCAAGATGGACGAATGGTTAGTCAAATACAAGAGTTGGAGAAACTTCGTACTAAATAGTTATAACAATCGTATGAATGAGATGTTAACTGCTATAGACAGTTTAGCGTTTATGAATATGGAGGAACGACTGTGCAATCTACTTAGAAACAAAGCAAAAATTTACAACAGTAGATTTATCAATAATACTCATCAGGAGCTGGCAGACGAACTGAATACATCAAGGGTAGTTATCTCCAGAATATTAAAAACCTTAGAAAACGAAGGTATTATACAACTCAATCGCAAATACATCGAGTTGCTTAAACCTTAATCATAGCTATGGATTATACATCATTAATAGGTTATGCATTAGCCTTACTTATCGGGATATCACTTGGACTTATCGGTAGTGGAGGTTCTATACTGACTGTCCCAATACTGGTATATATTATGAAGGTAGAACCCTTTATTGCTACAGCCTACTCACTATTTATAGTTGGCTCTACTTCACTAGTTGGTGGTATCAAAAACTATATTGACAAAAAAGTAGATCTAAAAGCAGTAGCCTTATTTGGTATACCCTCTGTGATTACTGTCTATATTGCCAGAGCTTACTTACTCCCATTAGTTCCAGACATTATCAGTATTGGTAGTTGGAGTATCGATAAGAATATAGTATTGATGGTCTTGTTTGCATTAGTGATGTTCACTTCTGCTACGAAGATGATCAGACCTAAAAAACAAGAAGAAATACAGGATACTAAGCCCGCATTATCAGGATTGTTTATACAGGGAATCTTGATTGGGTTATTAGCTGGTACAGTAGGTGCTGGTGGAGGTTTCTTGATCATTCCTGCATTAGTATTATTCGCTAAGATGCCGATGAGACAGGCTGTAGGTACATCACTCTGCATTATAGCTATACAGTCATTA
>JBOFGJ010000065.1:0-1165 GCA_051649065.1 Flavobacterium sp.
TTCACCTTTTATATATGGCTGTTTATTAGCAGCGATTAATGTATTCTTAATACCTTATTACGTATTCTTAAGTATTACATTAGCCTCTTATGACTATCCTATCTTCGAGATATTAAACACTACCTCATTTTCTTTAGGAGTAGTATTAGGCTCAGGGATGATGTTTTACATCTATGTAGCGTTGTTTAAGAAACCTTCGAGAGAGGATGCTTTTATTCTCCGCAATATTAACTATGTGATAGGATCTATCACAGGTATTATCTGTTTAATTACTATTTATAAACTGTTGTCATAATGGCTCTTCAGGATAACTTCTTTGAGAGAGTATACGCTGTAGTGAAGCAGATACCTGAAGGTAGGGTGACTACTTATGGGGCTATCGCTAGAGCTATAGGAGCAGCTCGTTCTGCTCGTATGGTAGGTTATGCTATGAATGCTTCTCATGACGACGATACTGTACCTGCTCATCGCGTGGTTAATCGCAATGGATTATTGACTGGTAAGTTTCACTTTGACGGAACTAATTTGATGCAACAACTCTTAGAGAATGAGGGAATAGAGGTTGTTGATAATAAAATAGTCAACTTTAAAGAGCTTCTTTGGGAACCTACAATTCAAGAAGGGGAGTAATTATCTATTTTCTTATTTTTTCAGTACTACATTTCTCAATTAGTAATATTTGTATCTCTTATTTGTTTTAGATACAGTTCATTTGTTGAATAAAGCTCAAATCTCTTTTTATTCTAAAAAAGTAGAGACTTTTTTTCTTTTTTTCTTCCTTTTTAGTTCTATTTAGTGCCCATTAAGCTCTTTTATAGGATCATTTTTTTTGATTTATACCTGTTTTCCTTTCTTTTTACCCTCTTTTTATAAAAAAGTAAACTGTTTTTTTCGTTTCATAGTGCGATTTTTAGTATTTAATGTATTGATAAATAGTCACTTGTGTTGTTGGTGTTTTGTTTCGGTAATAGCTTTATATGTACTCTTATGCTAGTAAGTATGGGCATTGCATTAGGTTTGTTCGACAATTCAAGGACAATACTTAGAGATTAGTTGGTAAAAGTGGTGTTTTGTCGAAGGAATCTCCTTGTATACTCCTCTCATTGTCCTTTATAGTGGTATGTATACTTCTATAGTCGATTACTATTGAGGCTTTTAGTTTTTA
>JBOFGJ010000066.1:0-2989 GCA_051649065.1 Flavobacterium sp.
GGACTCTTCGGGTGAATCACTAACGATAATCCGCAAGCGAAGAAATCTACATCTCCTACATTAAAGTACTTTTGCATCGCTACTGGTAACGGTCCGTGTACGGCAGAGATATTCACTCCTCCTTTTTCGAATACTGCTCCATTCTCGATTACGCGTGTGCGACCTCCACCACCTTCAGGACGTTCCCAAAGGTCTTCTTGGAATTTTGCTTTTCCATCTATATCTTCAAGTCCTTTCGTTATGGTATCTTGAAGCTGTTGTATATATTGATAAAATTGTTCTTTCATATTATAAATAGTACATATCCTCTCACTGTAAGGATACTCATCATTAAAAATACTATTGTTCTCTAGTTCTGCCAATACATTATATCGCAACTCTCTATCTTAGCTTTAAATACTAATCTCTTATAGGCTACTAATCTTACTCATAATATTAAAAGAGAAAGCCTTGCTCTCATCCTGAATAAACTGGTATAGTGCTTTTGCTTTAACTTTAAAAGAAGGTTCTTTAGCAGACCATTTCACTAAGATATCAGTGAACTGCTCCATATGGTCCCATCCAAAGTTAAAACGCTGTATATGTTTAGGTAGCTCCTCTGCTGAAATAGATAATAATTCTTGATAACTCAAACCTATCTTTTTCAGTTCTTCATCTAAACTCTCTACGAATGTTGCATCCTCTGGTACAAACCCCATAGAAGACAACTTCTGAACAATAGACTCTATACGTCTATCTTCTTCACTTTTAGTTCCTTTGTTTAGCATAAATATTAGGTCATAAAAAAACAGAAAAGTCTACTACCATGCATAGTCTTTTCTGTCCATATATTTTTACTTGTGTTCGTATTCTTTTACCGCTTCGATAAATGCTTTTGCGTGATCTACTGGGATATGAGGTAAGATACCGTGACCTAAGTTAACGATATACTTATCTTTACCGAAAGCATCGATCATCTCGTGTACCATCTTTTTGATCGTAGGTATCGGCGACATTAGGCGGCTTGGATCAAAGTTACCTTGTAATGTGATATCTCCTCCTGTGAATAGACGAGCATTCTGTGGGCTACAAGTCCAATCAACTCCTAATGCAGAAGCTTTAGACTTCGCCATCTCAGGTAATGCAAACCAACATCCTTTACCAAATACAATAACAGGAGTGATTTCAGATAAAGCTTCTACAATCTGATTGATATATTTCCATGAGAATTCTTGGTAATCGACTGGAGATAACATTCCTCCCCATGAATCGAATATCTGTACTGCGTCTACTCCTGCTTTTACCTTCTCTTTAAGATATAAGATAGTTGTATCCGTGATTTTTTGTAATAAAGTGTGAGATGCTACTGGATCAGAGAAACACATACTCTTCGCAATGTCAAAACTCTTAGAACCTTTACCCTCTACTGCATAACAAAAAATAGTCCATGGAGAACCTGCGAAACCAATCAAAGGCACTTCATCATTCAACATTTCTTTTGTTACTTTAATAGCTTCCATTACATATCCTAATGTCTCTTCGATATTAGGTACGATAACTTGCTCTACATCTTTAGCAGAACGAATAGGATTAGGTACCCATGGCCCTACTCCTGGTCTCATCTCTACATCAATATTCATAGCTTGTGGTACGACTAAAATATCTGAGAATAAAATAGCTGCATCTGGCTTTACGATACGAATTGGTTGTACTGTAATCTCAGCTGCTATTTCAGGCATTCTACAACGTGTAAAAAAATCATACTTCTCTCTCAAAGCGATAAACTCAGGTAAATATCTACCTGCTTGACGCATCATCCATACAGGTGGTCTCTCTACTGTTTCACCTTTTAACGCTCTTAAGAATAAATCATTTTTAATCATTTCTTTTCGATTTTAAAACGTCAATTTTTAGCTGACTTTATTTGTAATAATCCACACAAGCTTGTAATGTAGCTTCCACTGTAGGTTGCTTTGCAATTACGATATGTTGTGTAATCTCTTTTAATGGTTCTGCTGTAGTATCTCCTATACAAAAGCATACTTCTGTAGTAATGCTATTTGCCTTAAGATAACTCTCAACACCTGAGGGACTGTAAAAACATAGCCCTTCTATTATTTGTTCATTTTTTAATGGATTAAGGACAGTCTGATAAACTGTAAACTCATTAAAGACAATGTTATTCGCTCTAAAAGCATCAGGTAACAAGTCTCTTCTAATACTTCCACTAAAAAAGGTAATACTCTTATTATTAAAATTATCGACAATAATTGGGGCAAGCTCTTTGGCATAATGTGCCCAAGCAATAACCTTCCAACCATTTGCTTCTAATAATTCTTTTGTTTTTATTCCAACACAGATAGCAGGTTTACGATTAAGGTCTCCTTTATATCCCTGACTAATCACACTCTTTACAGCATTCTGACTTGTAAAAAGCACATAGTCATTCACTGCATTTAAATCAAAGGCGATATGCTCTATAAGAATATAGTCTTCACTTAACAAGCTTAGATTACCTAAAACAACATTATTTAAGGTAGAATCAGGAATCTTGCGCGTTGATAAAATCGTTGGAATAAAAGACATTCTATTTTTTTAATTGTTCACGTAGTGCTACCATAAGGTCACTACCTCCGTTCTCAAGTATTTCTTTTGCAGCAAAGAAACCAAGCTTCTTCCACTCTGCAATATCCACTACTTTATTCACTTCGAACTTCTGTTTACCATCTAAAGAAAACAATACTCCTTTAAAGTTGATCGTATCATCGTGATCGTTATAAGTAGCTAATGCCCCAATAGGCGCAGTACACCCACCTTCTAACGTTCTTAAGAATTGTCTTTCTATATGTGTAGTCATCTCTGTTTCATAGTCATTCAGCTGTGCTACTGCATCTAATGCAAAGTTGTCATCAGCATTCACGACCACTACCATTGCTCCTTGTGCAGGTGCAGGTATCATCCAGTCAAGGTTAATAAAATTCTTTGGTTTCTTTTTAATACGATCAAGCCC
>JBOFGJ010000067.1:0-3096 GCA_051649065.1 Flavobacterium sp.
TTAGGATAAAGTCTTAACTCCATTAATTGTGTATTTTTATTATACTAAACTTAGTACACGAAAATACTGCTTTTAGTGCAGTTCTACCCCAATGAAAGTAGCTATTTTTGAGCTGCGAGATAAAGCTCTTCTACTAAGGCATCTGTAGGTAATATATCTCCATAATTCGTTAAGAGAACGATTACTGTTGCGTCTTCTAAGTCTCGCCATAAGATAGATTTAAAGCCATTTAGTCCACCTTTGTGATAGACTGTTTTCTGATTGTGCTTCGTCACTACTCTCCATCCATATCCATAATTCGCCTCTTTACCAGATGTCAATGTAACAGGGGTGTACATTTGCTGTTTTTGATTAGTGGGTAGTACCTTATCTGTATCAAGGCTTATAGCATATTTATAGAGATCTCGTGCATTAGTTAACAGTCCCGTATCTCCATAAGAGATAAGCGTAAAGTCATCTACATTGCCATTCTTATCATACCCTACCGCTACCTCTTTTCCTTTCTGATGTTTATCTGTGTATAGCTTTGTATTTTGCATACCTGATTTAGAGAATATATGCTGAGTTAAATACTGCTGATAACTTACGCCACTTATACGCTCAATAATCTTAGCTAGTAGAATATACCCTGTATTACAGTATTTGTGCTGACTTCCTGAAGTAAAATTAAGTCGGTTTTCTCTTTCTAACCATTGAAGAATAATAGCGGTATCAACATCGTTTAAAGCAGGCATTTCAACTTCATAATCAGGCAATCCTGAAGTGTGAGTTAACAGTTGATGAATCGTTAGGTTATTTGCATAAGTTCCTAGCTCTGGTAGATATGTCTTAATCTTATCTGTATAGTTTAATTGACCTTGAGATACTAACTGCGCTACACTTACAGCTGTAAAGGTCTTAGTTATAGAAGCGCCATAAAAAAGTGTCTGATTAGTATTCAATATCCTTTGTTCTTTATCGCTCCACCCTACTACAGTATCACATAATACCTCTTCTTTATTTCCCACTAGTACAGCTCCATTTAGTTTGCCTGCTAAAGTATAGCGATTAATAACCTCCATGACTTTTCTCTTTCCTGCCCATAGTGTTACGCTATTTATTAGGCAAATACCTATAATCACTTTATAAAGTAATCTCATCTTTTTTCTTATTAGAAAGGCAAATTAAATGAGTTTCCTTAATATGGATATTAAGCCAATGTAAAGGATAGGCTAGAGAAACGATTAAATTTCTTCTTAATAATAAGCCTATCTTAACTAGTTTCCACAGACTACTGAGAATGATATAATGAAAAAAGCCGTGGTCTTTAATAAGGCTACGGCTTTTTATGCGAACTAATAATAAACTTTCTTTATATTTTTAACATTTACTAATATAGATAAATATTTTAACATTTCACAAGTTATTATTAGTTTTTTTTATCCAAAAACCATTTAATTGCTTTAGCTTCTTCTGTTTTTATAAAACTATCCTTTCCACTATTATAATGATTACCATCCTTCCAATCCATTTGACTTAACTCTTGTTTTAATTCTTGATAGGCTTGTTTAACTAGAGGATGTGCCCTTAAGTAATCTCTAAAAGCAATATGCCTAGTCCAATTCTCATCATCAGTAGCGATAGCATGTATATTGGCTATTCTGATATCGTGATTATGTAATCCGTCTGGTACTGTCTCTCCTATAGCTATCTGAGTTGGAAAACCATATTGTTCTGGAGCTTTATCTAACTTGACAAAAAACCTCCTATACGGCATATCTTCATTGTAAATCTCATAATAGATATACCCTCTCTGTTTCATCAAAACAGGAAGTTTATCTAAGTCCTGCTTAGACTTTAACCCTATCATAATATCTATAATTGGCTTAGCTGATAGCCCTTCTACTGACGTACTTCCGATATGCTCTACTTGTACATCTAAATGGCCTAATACTGAGTCTAGTTCTTGTTTTAAGGTTAAAAACTGTTGTTTCCAATCTGGATTATATGAGGTAAAAGCGACTTTCATATTTCTAAATCTAGGGTTAAGAATAATAGACAAAGATACCTTTAGCCTTGTATTTACTTGCTTTTTAAACCAAAAAAAAACGCCAATACACAATATTGACGTTTCAAATAACTTATTCAGAGTATGGAAATGACTCTTCCATTTTCCCATACGGTATATGCTGTTTTAGAATCTGTTGATACTCTATATCTGTAAGTACTCCTCTGCTATCCTCTGACCAACCTTTAATGCGGTAATCAATTAAAGGGCGTTCTATTAACTCTTCTAACAGAGTTACCTTATCCTCTGACAAGTATCTACTATGAGTCTTTAATGTCGCTCTTAAGTAAGTAATAAACTCCTTATCTGATTGTTTGTTATAAGTATCTAATTGACTCATATCTGATACAATGCGTTTAAAGATAAAGTCTCTTAGATTCTTCGCCTCATAAGTCGCCTCTATATCATCATGCCATACAAATACGATAGGATAATCCCCTTCGACCTCTTCACTGATCAAAAAACAGTACATATCTCCTGCTCCATTTTTAGCAAAGGGAATAAAGTTATACTCCTCTTTTATCTGCATATAATTATCAGGATCTCTTAACCAAGAGATTTCTTCGTCCACATCTTTTAAAGGACATAACTCAAAATCATCGCTAAAGAGCAATAAGGTTGGATTGTCCTTTAGTTTAGGAAAAGTCTCTGTATACCACATAGCACCATACTGTCCTACCTCTAACATCTTATCTAAGTCTAATTGCTTATATAATTCAGGGTACTTAATATTGTATTTCTGTTCTAATTCTTGTATTGTCATCATTAAAAATCTCTGTATTGGTCAAACCATTTACCTGCTGTTTCTTCCTCTATTTCTAAAGTACTAAACGAAACTAATTGCATCACAACTTCCCAGGTATCTTCTCGTTCTGTTGTTTCAATATTAGGCAAGTCATTAATTACCTCTACAAGTATTTTGATTGCCCCTTGAACATCTTCTATACTACTAGCCTTCTTAATTACCTTTAAAGCATCTTTATAAGCCTTTACAGCCACTTTATTATTCTTTGTAGGCCAAACTCCAAATGGAATACCAAACTCTGTTA
>JBOFGJ010000068.1:0-1075 GCA_051649065.1 Flavobacterium sp.
TCATCTGTGATGTTTTAAAAGCTGAAATAGAAGCAACATCAAGCAACTTTCCTAATAAAACCACCATAGGAAAGCAACTAAAATTAAACCTCAACCGTACTACTGACTTAATCAAACAGTACATGGTTTCTTTTGAAAGTTTAACAAAAGAAAGCAATGAAGATGTCGTTTTTGATAACCAGCTAATTGTACAGAACATGCTTGACTCATTTGCTTCGATATCACCAGAGGACTACATGGACCTTACAGATATCCTCTTCGCTTTCAAACACGACAAAAAATCAATTATGGGAATTGTAAAGAAAATAGCTCAAGACAAAGAACGAAAGGAAAAAGAAAAAATCGCACAGAAGAATCAATTATCAATTTTAGATCAGGTTTAACCATGCAAAACAAAAACAAATACCCTAAGCTTGAAACAGCTTTACTAATAGCAACTGCTGCCGCAATTGCTTTACTAAACTACATTCTTTCCTAAAACATTACCAATGATACATATCGAAAACAATTTTCTTCCTCAAGAGCTTTTTGAGGAACTGCAAAACTATTGCCTAAACACTCCTTTTGAAAGAGTAAAACTAGGCGAAAAAGAATTCGATTTTCTTAGAGTACCAGATAACATCCTGCCCTACTTAAAAGAAGAAAACTACGAACTAATAGTAACCTTCATTAGACGAGCCTTACCTGACTTTGATACTGACTGGCGTATTCATGCAGATAATATTATTCAAGGCGAAAAAACAGCACTTGCTAAGGTATTATACATTAACCCTAAAGGCAACGCTAGTGAAAATGGAACAGCATTCTGGGAACATCACGCACACGGAGAAGAGCTCCCTAAAGATGTAACCAACGAAGAATTTGACCGATTAATTACAGAAGATAGTAATGACCTCAGTAAATGGAATTTTAAAAAGGTTTTCTACAGCGAACCAAACAAATTACTAACCTACAGCGCTAACCTATTCCATAGTAAATACCCTGCACAAGTACTTTGGGGAGAAAGAATAGTATTAGTTGCTTTTTATAAAGACAAGTAGACATGGGATACAGAACTTACATAGGCTTTTTGCCT
>JBOFGJ010000069.1:0-4101 GCA_051649065.1 Flavobacterium sp.
GCCCTACCCGAGATAAAGTGGGCTTAGTCAGCTGTAGATCTTTTGAAGACTACAATGCTGTTGAGATTGCTTATCTATTAGACTACAATCCTTTCTCTTTTTTACACGTCTTAAACCCTGCTTATGTCAACCAATCTAAGGTGACTTATGACAAGCGTTTTAAGATGGTAGCGGCGAAATTAAATGACTTCAAAAAAGAAGGTATTTTGATTACTGAAGATAAACCTGTATATTATCTATATCAAATCAGTACCAAGACTTGGAGTTTCACAGGTATTGTGGCGGGTACTTCTATCGAGGACTATCAGAGTAACGTGATTAAGAGACACGAAGATACACTAGAGTTCCGCGTTAGATTATTTAAGGAATATTTGCATCACAGTAAATTTAATACAGAGCCTGTACTGATGATGTATCCAGATCAACAAGATATCGAACAGTGGATTAAAATCAAAAAAGACGCCAAGCCTTTATATGACTTTACTACTGTAACTAAAGAAAGACACACAATCTGGAAGATAGATGAAGATACAGATGTGACATGGCTAACAGAACAGTTCGCTAATATCAGTGAATTATACATCGCTGATGGACATCACCGCTTTGCCTCTGCTGAGTTATTACAAACAGAGAATGAGAATGCAGAGAGTACACATGTACATCACAACTCTGTGATGACGTACTTAATCGCAGAGAGTAACATTAAGATCTATGAGTTTAACCGTATTATACACGACTTAAACAACCATACAAAAGAAGAGTTCTTAAAGCTTTTAAGTAACAAGTTTACGGTAGTCAACAAAGAGCAACAACTGTGGAAACCAGCTAAGAAGATGGAGTTCGGAATGTACTTAGATGGTGACTTCTATGCACTGACGCTAAAAGATGTTAGAGAAACAAACAGCATCTTACAACAATTAGATGCACAGATACTATATGATGAGGTACTTAATCCTATACTGGGATTAGATGACCTAAGAAATGATGCTCGTATAGACTACGTCCCAGGTAATGAATCTATTGTTACCATCAAGGAGCTAGTAGATGATGGAGAATACGAAGTAGGATTTATGCTTTATCCTACCAATGTGAGTGAAATAAAACAAGTAGCAGATAACGATCTTATCATGCCCCCTAAAAGCACGTATATAGAGCCTAAGTTTATGAATGGGTTATTTATATATGAAATATAAACCTTAGATCAGTAACCCACATTACTAATAGTTGTAATGAGGATTAGAGTTTTAAGATAACAAATTAGAAAATTATGTCAATTACAGCGAATTTAAAACACATTAAGGATACTTTACCTACTCAGGTGACACTTGTTGCCGTTTCTAAAACGAAGCCCAATGAGGATATCGCAGAGGCTTATCAGGCAGGGCAACGCATATTCGGTGAGAATAAGATTCAGGAAATGACGGATAAATACGAAGCACTTCCCAAGGATATCGAGTGGCATATGATCGGGCACGTACAGCGCAACAAAGTGAAGTATATGGCTCCTTATGTATCACTTATCCATGGTGTAGACAGCTTTAGACTTTTAGAAGAAATAGATAAACAAGCGAAGAAATACAACCGTGTTATCCCTTGTTTATTACAGATGTTCATCGCTGAAGAAGAGACTAAATTCGGATTAGACAAAGACGAATTAATCGCTATCTTAGAAAGTGACGAATTTAAAGCTATGAAAAATATTAAAGTAGTGGGCCTTATGGGTATGGCTACTTTTACAGATAACCAATCACAGGTAAAGAAAGAATTTACACAACTTAGTAGTATCTTTGCTTTGTGTAAAGAACAATACGCAACAAGAGATAACCTAGACTTAAATACGATCTCTATGGGAATGAGTAATGACTATGCCCTAGCGATAGAATGTGGTAGTACCATGGTAAGAATAGGTAGTAATATCTTCGGTAGTCGTAATTATTAATTAATACAAGATAGAAGTTGTACGCAGTTTTAGATATAGAAACAACTGGTGGGCAGTTTAATGAAGAAGGTATCACCGAAATTGCCATCTACAAATTTGATGGTAATCAAGTTGTAGATCAGTTTATCAGTTTAGTCAATCCAGAGATGGAGATACAGCCATTCGTAGTGAAACTTACGGGGATCAATAATGCTATGCTTCGCTTAGCTCCCAAGTTCTATGAAGTGGCTAAACGCATTATAGAAATAACTGAAAACTGTGTTATCGTTGCTCATAATGCCGAATTTGACTATCGCGTGTTGCGCAATGAGTTTAAACGACTAGGATATGAATATAGTCGCAATACACTATGCACGGTAGAATTATCTCAAAAGTTGCTTCCTGATATGCCTTCATATAGTTTAGGAAAATTAGTGCGTTCATTAGGTATTCCTATTGCTGATAGACACAGAGCTAATGGAGATGCTATGGCAACTGAGAAGCTGTTCGAACTGCTACTGTCAAAAGACAAAGAAAAGACTATACTAACCTCGATGATTAAGTCTGATATCAAAATAGGTATCAATCCTAAGTATTTAGACATCGTAGATACACTGCCTTCTACAATAGGGATATACTATATCTTAGACAAAGAAGGTACAATCATATTTATAGGAAAAAGTAAGAATATTAGAAAGAAGGTACTGCAACACTTTACAAGTACACTGCCGATATTCAAAAAAATACAACAGGAGACTTACACGGTCACTTTCGAAAAAACAGGTACAGAGCTTATCGCCTTGCTTAAAGAAGCAGAGGAGATAAATGCCAATAAACCTAAGTTTAACAAAGTGAACAAAAGCAGTGTGTTCCCCTACTCTCTTTATCTAAAAGCAAACATAGAAGGATACATATATCTAGCTATCGAGAAGACAGATGGAAGAAAGAAAAATGTAATGGCGTTTACCTCGCCTAATGAAGCAAGAAAATTCCTACAAAAAGTGTTTACTGGTCAAAGTGAATTGCCTTATGTAGAATTTATCTATGAGAAGAAATCAACAAAAATCACAGTAGATAACTTCTTCGCTAATTTTACACAAACAAGAGAGGAGTTCAATGCGAAAGTACTTGAACTGCTTAAGCCTTTTGACATTGACAATGACAATGTCCTAGTCATTGATAAAGGTCGTAAAATAGATGAGAAGAGTGCTGTGGCATTAGAAAAAGGCAAGCTCAATGGATATTGCTTTTTTAACTTAAACCACCAAATCAACGCCCCAGAAAGAATAGCAGCCAATTTAACACCAGTATTATTTAATCGAAATAATAGAAACATTATTCTTAATTATTTAAATAAGAAATCCGGGTATAAATTAATTCACTATTAAATAACAGTTTTTGTGAGACGCAGATTAAAGAACAAATGGGACATTTTAAAGCAGAAGATTTATATCATTATTTATGGTTCGAATACTTTTGCGGGTAAGCTATTTGATATTTCCCTGTTAGGAGTAATTATTATGAGTGTGCTTCTAGTGATGCTAGAATCAATAGAGAGTTATGATATGAAACACCACAAAGGACTAGTAGTCTGTGAGTGGATTATCACAATCTTTTTCTCTATCGAATACGCTCTGAGAATCGTATGTAATAGGAAGCCCTTAAAGTATATCTTTAGTTTTTATGGTATAGTAGATTTGATCTCTATTCTACCGATGTACTTGTCGTTCTTTATACCTGGTTCACGTATTCTTACTGTAGTAAGAGCACTGCGTTTATTGCGTTTATTTGGTATTTTAAACCTTGTCCCTTATCTAGGACAACAGTCCCACTTAAAACTTGCTTTAAAGTCAAGTAGAACCAAGATTATCGTGTTCGTTTACTTTGTAGTGGTGGTTTCTATCCTACTAGGTGCATTAATGTATGTGATCGAAAGCAAAGAAAGTGGCTTTACGAGTATACCCCGTAGTATCTACTGGTGTATCGTGACACTTACCACTGTAGGATATGGAGATATCGCTCCACAGACTACACTGGGACAAATGATAGCCTCATTTATTATGATTATGGGTTACGGTATTATCGCCGTTCCTACAGGTATCGTGACTGCTGAGTTCTCTAATATCAAACGCAATCGACTAGATGCTAAGAGAAGAAGACACTGTAGCGCATGTACTACTACG
>JBOFGJ010000070.1:0-1259 GCA_051649065.1 Flavobacterium sp.
ACTACAGCTAGGATACATTGCAAAAGATAATGGATTTAAAGTAGCTTATACCAATCTTAAAAACCCTTCTCTTATTAAGTGTTTTTCTGATGTAGGGTATCATGAAGGTTCAATTAATACTACTGAAATGATAAGTTTATTATAGCCAAAACTTATAGCTTAAACAAATATTGATAGATTTTATTTATTATCTTTGAATAAAGTGATAAGTAAAATCTATTTTTTATGGTATATGTATATAGGATAACTGCTCCTGATAATAAGTCATATATAGGATCAACTAAAAATATTAGAAGAAGATGGAATACACATAGAAGTTTATCTAGAAAAGAGCACAGAAAGCTTATTGAATCATTTAATACTTATGGTGTAGATAATCATTTATTTGAAGTTTTAGAAAAATGTGAAGATAACATTAGAGATGAAAGAGAAACATATTATGGGCTTTTATTTGAAGTATTAACTATCGAGAAAGGTTTGAATGTTAGGTTACCCTTACTTAAAGACGGTAGAGGTGGTTTTTGTGAAGACTACAAAGTTTGGTGTAAAGGAAAAACTCTACACTATGATGTGTGGAATAAGGGAGGTAAACTACATTATCCGATTTGGAATAAAGGTATCCCTTGTAGTGAAGAGACGAAATTAAAATTAAGTAAATCAAAACTAGGTAAAGTTTCTCCTAGAAAAGGTATAAAAACTGGAAAGCCAGCTCATAATAGTAAAGTTGTATTAGATTATGCTACAGGGGTATTTTACAGTAGTGTAAAAGAAGCTGCTATAGCTAAAAATATGAAAAGACAGACTTTAAGTTGTATGCTTTTAGGTCATAATCCTAATAAAACAAATCTAATCTATGTTTAATAAAAAAAGTCAATAGTATGGCAGCAGCTATCACGAGTGCAGCACTGGGAGTTGCAGCAGCTGGGTATTCTATTTACCAAGGAGAATCTCAGAAGAAGAAGGCAAAGGCAGAATTAAATTCTTATGAACGTCAAGAATTAGTTAATGCAGCAGAGCAAATAGAAATTTCTACAAGAGGAACTGATTTGATGCGTGAGGAATCTCAACGTACAGTTGCTAATATGGTTGATGCTTTACAAGGTGGTGGAGGTAGAATGTTGGCAGCTAACCTTGGACAACTTCAGGCAGGTATAAACCAAACAAATAGGCAAATTCAAAAAGATTTAGATGATCAGGTAATGCGACGTGAGTATGCAATAGCTGATGAGAATGCTCGTCTTAGAGGAATACGTGAAGAA
>JBOFGJ010000071.1:0-1416 GCA_051649065.1 Flavobacterium sp.
GTTTTCTGACAAGGACTTGTATTATTTATGGATAAGGTAAAATTAAGTTTCTGGGAACTATTTACTTATTTTTTAATCGGTATTGAAATTATAATTATTCTAATAGTAGGTATATTAATTGAAACGGAAATTAACCTTATAGCTATATCGAAAATAATAAAAGATTTTAATGCGCTGATACTCGTATTTCTTCCATTTATATCACTCATTTTAGGAATGATGTTGGAACCAATATCTAACGAGGTGTCCAAGATTCTCGAGAAATGTAGATTCTTAAGGCCTAGAGAAGCACGCGGATTAGAATACATCTTGCCTAGTGTAAAAAATTTCCTTCCTATTGATCTTTCTGAACAAGGTCGATATCGATTTTGCAAGGCAGTAGTTGAGCAAAGATGTCCATCTAACAGCATTCCAGTATTCTTAGCACGTTTCGGATTTTACAGGAGCAGCTCAACGCTAGTACTTATCGCTCTATTATATCTTTTAGCTTTTTATCCATTTACATTAAAATTTGCAACCATCGAGCTGAGTTTAATGATACTTACTGTAGTTTTATTTAAGCGATCACAAATTTTTAAGGGGCACATGGAGTATGAAGCATATTATAACTTTGTGGCTTATCGTGAAACACTACTAATTACTTCTGATGATAATGCCTAAAGGGAATTGGGATATATAAAATGCTAAATCAAAGCTATACAAAAAATAATCTGCGCCTTCTGAAAGGGAAAACCTTAAGGAAACATTTTAACGGGAAAGACTATGAGGGAAATTTTTTAAGTAGTTACGATGATATAATTAAAAATATCAATGATTCCAGTTATCAATTTTCTGATTTCAAAACTAAAGTGGTGAATGGGAAACTAGGCTATGATTGCTCTACTGCGGCTGACGAGTTGGTTCTGAAAAAACTCAATGACAATATAAAAAGATTGTTTAAAATAAAAACATCAGATCGACATGATATTATAAAGCAGACGATTTCACTTCTCCATGACTCACAACCATTCTCAATTATCAGATTGGACATTAAAAATTTTTATGAATCAATAAATAGAACTGAAGTTATAGATTTTGTTCATAACGAATGGTTATTGTCACACCAAAGTAGAATTATTTTAAAATCATTTAACAATCATAAGGATTTTTCAAATTTACCAGGGTTGCCAAGAGGGCTGTCAATAAGCTCTACTCTTTCTGAACTTAAAATGAGAAAGTTTGATAAAGCTATTAGGAAAGTTGATGAGATTTATTTTTACTCAAGATTTGTTGATGACATAATAATTTTCTGTATTGGTGAGGCTTTTGAAGTTCATGCAAAAGTAATGAGGTACCTTAAAGAGATAAATCCTGAATTAGAGTTTAATGAGAAGACATATATCTTTGACTCAAATAAAGACAATGAAGAAATAAATG
>JBOFGJ010000072.1:0-2469 GCA_051649065.1 Flavobacterium sp.
ACAGTCTGTCACTTTATTAAAATAAGCAGAGTAGAATGTAAGGAATGTAAAGAACACAATCATTAAGAATAATAATCCCAATGTCAGCTTTCTCATATATCCAAGTAACAATGCTACCCCTAAAATAACTTCAGCGATAACTAATATCACAGCCAAACTTACTGCATACGGCGCAAAGAAAGGAAGATTAAGAACTGCTTCTGAGAAATACTCTTCTAGCTTATAAGAGAACCCCATAGGGTCATTTAGTTTTACTAAACCAGATAGGATAAATAATACTCCTACAAAGATTCTAGATAATTGAGCTATTATTTTCATAATAATTTGATTGTGTTAGTATGGGGGGTTATTGGTTAGGCAAGTCTAAGTGTATCAATGCGAATACAGAATAGTTCAACATATCTTGGTAGTTAGCATCAATTCCTTCAGATACAATAGTTTTACCTTTGTTATCTTCTATTTGTTTTACACGTAGTAGTTTTTGTAAGATAAGATCAGTTAGAGAGCTTACACGCAGATCTCTCCAAGCTTCTCCGTAGTCATGGTTTTTATCTTCCATTAGTTTTTTAGTCTCTGCTACTTTTTTGTCATAAAGAGCAGTAGCTTCCTCTACAGATAAATCAGGGTGTGTAGATACTCCTATTTCTAGGCTGATTAGAGCCATAATACAGTAGTTGATAATACCGATAAATTCAGGCACTTCACCTTCATCTACTTTGCGTACTTCATTGTCTTGAATACTTCTAAGTCTTAATGCTTTGATATAGATTTGATCAGTGAATGAAGTCATTCTTAAGATTCTCCAAGAACATCCATAATCAGTCATTTTCTTGATATATAAGTTTCGGCAAATAGTAATTACTTGGTCGAATTGAGTAGAAGTCGTATTCATTTAGTTTATATTTGTGTAATAATTTCTCAAAAATACTAATAATACTAACCCTTTGAAAGGGGTCGAAGTATTTTTGATGTAATTAATAGTATAAAACTACGTAAAAAAGTAACGCATTGCACACAATGACAATAAATTGTAAGGGAGAATTAATTGATTTGAGTACGCCTAAAATAATGGGAATACTGAATATAACACCTAATTCTTTTTTTGATGGGGGACAGTATAAGACAGATAGTGCTTTTTTAGGGCACGCAGAGCAAATGATAAAAGATGGGGCAGACTTTATAGATGTGGGTGCTTACTCTAGTAAGCCAAGTGCAGAGTTTGTGACTGAACAGGAAGAGATAGAACGCATCGTGCCTATCATTGAGTTGTTACAAAAAGAATTTCCTAAGACGCATTTATCCATAGATACTTTCAGGGCAGGTGTAGCAAGAGCTACTGTAGAATCAGGTGCATCTATGATTAACGATATCGCAGCAGGACATCTAGATGAGCAGATGTTACCGACTATCGGAGAACTTCAGGTGCCTTATATTATGATGCATATGAGAGGAAATCCTCAGACAATGCAATTGATGACTGATTATACTGATTTAGTGAAAGAAGTGAATATATACTTTTCAGAGCGAATAGCAAAGGCCAGAGAATACAAGATAAACGACCTTATACTAGACCCAGGCTTTGGCTTCGCGAAAACCTTAGAACAGAATTATGAACTAATGGGTAAAATGGAGTTGTTATCTTCTTTTGAATTGCCTATTTTAGTAGGTATATCTAGAAAGTCGATGATATATAAATTATTTGACATTACACCTCAAGAAGCATTGAATGGCACAACAGTATTAAATACAATAGCGCTTACTAAAGGAGCACACATCTTAAGAGTTCACGATGTGAAAGAGGCAGTACAAACAAGAGAAATAGTAAAACAATTGAGTATATGAAAAAAGTATTATTATTAATTCCTGCTATCCTGTTATTAGCAAGTTGTAATAAAAAAGAGATGCAATTAAGTCGTGCAGCTTTTATCGTGGAAGAAGGAGTGGATGATCATTCACCTATTTACTTTGAAACAGGAGAAGATGGGAAGACTATAAACATCAATGAAGCAAATAGAATAGCGGGTACAAATTATATCGTATCTATACAACGTGATCTTAATGTAAAAGAAGTATTACAAGAGATTAAGCGTATCAAAGATCACAAATACGCAGAGGATAATATGCACAGAGATGAGAAGGGCGTATATCTTAGTTATGCTGATACACTACATAAACACTTGTCTCTATTCCCTATTAAAGGTTTTGACTACGGATTTGTAGGGCCAACTACACTTGATAAAGTAGTATACCTTAAAGATGCTAACAACTTCTTAGTAGAAGGAAAGGCTGTAACAAAAGACCAATTATTAGAAGCAATAAAGGACAAGGATAGTCTACAGTTAGGAGTGAATAAAGACCTTACGTACGAAACTTATCTACAAACTCGTATCTTCTTAATCGAAAAAGAAGTAGCAGATAAGTTCTTAATGACAGACTTAATTTATTAGTGGAGCTGTTTTTTTGTGATGT
>JBOFGJ010000073.1:0-1640 GCA_051649065.1 Flavobacterium sp.
ATTATCTTCCTTCTTAGCTCAGTTGGTTAGAGCATCTGACTGTTAATCAGAGGGTCCTTGGTTCGAGCCCAAGAGAGGGAGCGCAACAGAAGCCAGTCGTAAGACTGGCTTTTTTATTTGGTATAATTTGATCTATGCAATGGATCATAGTCAAAAGTTGTGTTTAACCCAGATTAACCCACAGCTGTCCGAAAGTTTTAGAAAAACCTGATACATCATCTGTAAGGTCAATGGATACGTTTTAGTTACTTCATTAACCTAAAAATAAGGGATCATGTTTTTTACTTCCTAAGTATTGTTTTAGATATTCTCTAGAGTTAGGCACTAAAGTAAAAAGAGATGCTGTTTATAAACAAAAAAAATCCCAATAGAGATTCTACTGGGAGAGCTTTTTTGAGATTCTAGAAGAGGTGATTTTTAATATTGTCCGTCTCTACTGAAGTTCACCATCCATTGAATACCAAACTTATCTAATACCATTCCGAAGTAATCTCCCCAGAACATATCTGCAATTGGCATAATAACAGTACCACCTACAGCAATCTTAGAGAATAAATCATCTGCTTCTTGTTGACTATCTGTTGATATGGATACAGAGAAGTTATTTCCTTGTACTAATGGAGTTGGATTACTACATGTATTGTCACTTCCCATAAGGATAGATTTACCAATAGGTAAAGAGACGTGCATTATTTTGTTTTTATCCTCCGCAGGGACAGTGAATTCTGGACTATCAGGTATGCTATCAAATTTAGCCAAGTACATAAACTCTCCTCCGAATACGGATTTGTAGAAGTTAAATGCCTCATCACAATTTCCGTCGAATGTTAGATAGGTGTTCGTTGTTGCCATAGAATGTTTTTATAAGTTGTTAAATATGAGGCAATTTATATAAAAAAATGGTTCGTTTATATTGGGAGATTGCGAAAAATTATAACAATTTTAAAGAAGTGAGCATTCACAGGCGATTACGCGTCTGTATAGACACAGATTAGCTATAAGTTACGAAAAAGATAGTTATTAAACCCTGCTTTTTGTCATATATTTTGATAGAGGTTAGTGAGATATTTGTTATAGATAATAAAACACTAAAGACTATGAAACAAAGAGTTCCTGTATCTCAGATTATGACTAAGGCATTAATAGCTGTGCCTACGAATAAAAAATTAAGTGAAGTAAATAAGTTACTTGTGGAATACAATATCAGACACATTCCTGTGATTGAGGCTGAGACTGTTGTAGGAATCATTAGTAGCAATGATATTCTTAAAATAGGATATGGAGCAACGGATTTAGATCAAGGTGCATTAGATGCTATCTATGATTCTTATAAGCTAGTGGATGTAATGACCAAAAATCCAATAGTGGTAACAAATGAGACTAGTATCAAAGATGTGGCTGAGCTATTTTCTAAACAACAATTTCACTCACTTCCAGTTGTAGGAAAAGACAATGACCTACTAGGAATAGTAACGACAACTGATATGATCAATTATTTGATTGCACAATACTAATTTGTACTTTTTAAGTCCCCACATACTATTGAAATAATATGGTAGGCTAATCATAGCGCTGTTTATACTTACTGTTATTAATGATGTAGATTTTAAATAGGAAGCACTCATCTTTACATAGTAGAG
>JBOFGJ010000074.1:0-2085 GCA_051649065.1 Flavobacterium sp.
CAATTTCAATTAAAAACTCTATCAACTTTTTTCAAAAAAGCACTTATTTATCATCAAAAAATCTTATTTCTCCCCTAAAAGCCCCTTCTTTTTACCATATTTTTTTCTCATTTCAGTAAATTAAGGCTTGAAAAGCAAAAAAGTGTATACTTTTTTTTAGACCTATTTTTTATTAATTAATTGATAATTAGGGGTTTGTTTTAAAGTAGGCTATTGTTGTACTCAGTAGTATATAGCTCTTAACCCCAGTAAAATTAAGGCTTCTTCTGAGATCCTTGGACAGTTGTTGGACAATGCTAGGACTTTAGTAGGCTAAATAAGGCTTTTATCGGAGAATACTCCTTTTATACTTTGGGTATTCTTCTTGTATGTAGTACGAAGGGGGCTTGGTGGTGAATATGACTATCAAAATAAGGATATAAGGGTTTAGCTTTTGATGAATTGTTTTCCCAAAATGGACATATTATAAGAGTTGTAAAAGATGTCTTTGTAATTAAGAATAAAGTACCGAAGTTATAACAGCAAGTAAATAACCTAATTAAGATTAATAAATTAGCAACGAGTTTAGATATACGCCCTTCGATATTATACAGGGACTACTTAGATTGTTATGTGAAGAGTCAATAGAGTTGATATTTGAATTTATAGATGCGATGCGTCATGTATACGAGGTTCGTCACATCAGTAGAGACGGAAGACTTCCGTCTAATACATAGTTAGATCCCAATGGATAGATAGCCCTTATTAAAGAGGTGTATGCGTTAATTGTCAGGACTATGATTTATAGGATTATTAGGATTAATAAGATGATTGTGTGATGTATATTGTGGATAATTACTGTGGATGGTGTATGCGTTAATTGTCTGGACTATGATTTATAGGATTAATAAGATGATTGTGTGATATTTATTGTGGATGGTGTATGAGGTAATTGTCTGGACTATGATTTATAGGATTAATAAGATGATTGTGTGATATTTATTGTGGATGGTGTATGCGTTAATTGTCTGGACTATGATTTATAGGATTAATAAGATGATTGTGTGATGTATATTGTGGATGGTGTATGTGTTAATTGTCTGGACTATGATTTATAGGATTATTAGGATTAATAAGATGATTGTGTGATATTTATTGTGGATGGTGTATGCGTAATTGTCTGGACTATGATTTATAGGATTATTAGGATTAATAAGATGATTGTGTGATATTTATTGTGGATAATATATGAGGTAAGAGTTTCAGCGGTAAGAATATACGTAGAGTGTATCCGTCCAGATCTTATTAATCCTATTAATCAAGCGAATCAAGGTTAAGACATTATGCAGTAAGCGAATCAAGGTTAAGACAGTAAGCGGTAAGAATATAAATAACAGTAAACTATGGATATTAATCAACTAACACATCAGATTATCGGAGCAGCTATGGAAGTACATTCTACTTTAGGGAATGGATTTCAGGAAGTTATTTATCAGCGCGCATTGAGTATAGAGTTACAGCATAGAGGAATACCCTTTGAGAGAGAGTTTGAGATGAGAATTGATTATAAAGGATATCACGTAGGGACACGTCGAGTTGATTTTTTTATAGCAGGATGTGTGATGGTAGAGATTAAAGCAGTGATTCAATTAGAAGATGTGCATTTAGCTCAAGCAATGAATTATCTGGAGGCATATAAATTAGAAACAGGTTTGCTAATTAATTTTGGTAGTAAAAGCCTTGAATTTAAAAGAGTGTATAATCTCACTCATCCTGATAATAAGAGAGTTTGATATTAGAGGCGTAAAGTGGTATGTCGGAAATACCAACATACCACTTTACTCAGATATTCGCATTGTTTACGGTTTTTCACTTGTACTATAAGGTAGCAGGTGGTATCTTTACAAATCAAATATTTTTAGAAGAATAGTTTTATGAGTGTGTCCATAGCTGAAATAGAGAATAGCCTGGAGAAGGTGTTTGTTAATATTAATAAAGAAAGCTTTATCTATGAGTTTATATTAGCATTTGGTGTGCCTAAATCGACGATAGATAGATTAAAAAAAAGCAAGTTTAGTTTAGCAGATAATGCTGGGGAATTACTGT
>JBOFGJ010000075.1:0-2058 GCA_051649065.1 Flavobacterium sp.
ATGGCAATGTCACTGCTTTTATAAATGAGTATATAAAAAACTATAAGATTATGGAAGAAGAAAAAGATTTTTTCACTTCAGATATCTATTATATGAATGATTCTTTATCACTACACTTTAATATAAAAATATTAGATTTATTAACCTTAGAAGATTGGGGGATATTATGTAAATATTATCATATCAATTTCAATCAAATAAATGTCTTAGATAGTTATCTAAAATTCATCTATGATAGAAGTCCTAATATATTAAAACTTGAATGTAAGAAAGAAAAAGAAAAGTTAGAACAGGATTTTATGGAAACAGTATCATTCTTAAAAAACACTTTTACTAATGGAAATTTAACAGAATCTCAAAATAATGATATTTCAAAGCGCTTACAAGAAAAAGGAAATTTAAGTACGAATGTTTCAGACACATACTTAATTAAGGCTAAAAACAGTAAAATTTATGCTGAGAAAGTACTTGTTATTATAAATGATTTGAATATTTTACTAAACAAAGATATTCTTCAGTAGATTCAGGTTAATTATCTCTTGATTTCTTGTCAAACTAATTAGAAGGTATAAAATAACCTGTCCTTTTTAAACATATCAATCCTTTCCATTTTTGCAATATGGAAAGGATTATTTTTTGGTTAGAATCGAAGAACTCTGACTACTTCGAAGGCTTATCACTGTATGAGTCAATACCTACACATAATAAGAACTTAGTACGCAATCTTAAGCGTACAGAATCTGCATTTAATAGACAGAAGCTTATCTATGAGCTTAGAAAAGTCGTTAATGCTACACCTCCTAAAAAAACAATTACTGTTACTCCTACTTCTCCAGTAGAAGAAATTACGATATCTCCTTCTCCAGTTCTTAATTCAGTAAAGGACCAGGAGAAGAAAACATCCCCCCTATTACATCAGTTACCTGTACAAGTACGTCCGATACTCTTAGAAGCTAATAATCTATTTAAGGAGAACTGTCTTCTTAAAACAGAACTCAATGATTTATCTGCAGAACAAGAATCTGAAGCATTAACTATACAGATACAGATAGATCGAAATGAGAAAGCGAATACACTTGCGTGGAGTAAAATAGATTATTACTTAGAGCATAAGTGCTTACCCCCTACTACTAAGATATCTCTATCAAAGTGGAGTATAGATAAGCTTATGTATAAACGTAATCTATTAGAAGCTTCTCTCAGCAAACAAAGAAAAAGGCTAAAGGCTAATAAAGAGAAGCTCTCTATCCTAGATGGCACAGAACTACACAAGCTACAGCGTGCTGTGGTTAAGCAAGAAAAAGCTGTACTGGAGAAAGAAGAACAACTCTTTAAAATTAAATCAGAACTAGATGGCAAAAAGTAAATCAATCATCCAACGAGGTGACTCTACAATGGATAAACTTCGAGCATACTATATAGATCCTGCTAATCATGAACTATCTGAGCATGTAGATAAACTACGTATTAGATATCAGCATGCTTATAATTTAAAGATGAGTTACTTCTCAAATAAACAGATAGTAACAATATGGCAGAATGAATATGGTTTATCACAGGCACAAGCATACTTAGATATTAAAGATGCTCTTAATTTATTCGGTGAAGTAAATAAACTTAGTAGAGATGCTAAGCGTAATCTATTATATGAGTACTCTACTGCACTACTTCAACGTGCTAGAGAACGTGGTGATCAGAAGTCTGAAGCTAAAGCTATTGATCTACTGGGTAAATACTCTGGACTATCTGAAGAAGATATCGCACAGTTTAACCCTGAGAAGTTCGAGAATAAAGAGATAGCAGTGGCTATTCCTAAAGAGTTGCAAGATAAGCTTATCGAAATGATGAAAGGAGGTTCTTTAGATATGAACGCCTTCGATGCAACAACGATAGAGTATGAAGAAGTAGAAGATACTGAAAAAGATGGTAGTACAGAATAATTGTTTTAAACGACAAAGAGTCGTACAGCAAACATTACCACAGCTAATGATATCTATTGCACCACAGCGAGATATATTCGCTGAGATGGCTAGGGGTGCAGGTAAGACTACTGTATTC
>JBOFGJ010000076.1:0-3619 GCA_051649065.1 Flavobacterium sp.
AAGCTCTTCGATCAAATGCCTAATTTACTTCCACGCTTAAAACCGTGTATGTTAATGAGTCCTATCTCTGTGGCACAGTACTTTAATGTAAGTACAGATCACTTTGACTTGGTGATATTTGATGAAGCATCACAGTTGCCAACAGCGGAGGCTATTAGTGCATTAGCTAGAGCAAAACAAGCGATAATAGTAGGGGATCCAAAGCAGATGCCCCCAACTACTTTCTTTGCGTCTAATAAAATAGATGAGGACAACTTAGAATTAGAGGATCTAGAGAGTATCCTAGATGACTGCTTGGCCTTATCATTGCCTTCTAAATATCTATTAAGACACTATAGAAGTAAGCACGAGAGTTTGATCTCATTTAGCAATGCTAACTTCTATGATAACAAGCTATTGACGTTCCCATCTAAGGATGATTTAGATCGAAAAGTAACGCTTGAATTTATAGCAGATGGAGTCTATGAAAAAGGGAAGTCACGTACGAATAAATTAGAGGCGACAGCGATTATTCAATACATCAAACTTCACTATGAACAGCCTAACCCTAAGACATTAGGAGTAGTTACGTTTAGTCAGACACAACAGATGTTGATAGAAGATATGTTGACTGATATGCTTAAGAATAATCCGACAGTAGAGGAGAAGATTTTAGGTGCTTCTGAGAGCCTATTTATCAAGAACCTTGAGAATGTACAGGGCGATGAGCGTGATATTATCTTATTTTCTATTGGGTATGGATCTGATGAAGAAGGTAAAGTATCGATGAACTTCGGTCCTTTAAATAGAGATGGAGGATGGCGTCGTCTGAATGTAGCTGTGACTAGAGCTCGCTATGAGATGAAGATATTCTCTTCTATTAAAGGAGATCAGATAGATCTAAGACGTACTAATTCTGAAGGAGTTAAAGGGTTGAAGAACTTCTTAGAATTTGCAGAGAAGGGATATGTAAACCTTGTCGAATCAGAAGAAGTAAGACAGAATGATAAATTAATCCAATCTATCGCGAAATACCTAAATGCTAGTGGTCTAGAGGTGAAGACAAATATCGGTACTTCTAGTTATCGCTTAGATATAGGAGTAGTGGATAAGAATAATCCTAATCAATATATCGTTGGAATCTTAGTGGATGGGTTAAACTACTTTAATGTCAAAACGACTAATGATAGAGAGTTATTGATACCAGGGGTATTAAAAGCATTAGGATGGGATATTTACCGCATATGGACGATTGATTGGTTTAAGAATAAAGAATCGATTATCAAAGATCTTAAGGAGAAGATAGATAACCTTTATGCTAATGTAGTAGAGCCCGTAGCGAGTATTAATCCTAGCGATTTTATTCATAAGCACTTGGTAGAAATTACTGATATGGGCACTATCTCTAACCAAAAAGCATATAATAGAGTTGCTTTACAAACGGTAGTTGAAGCTAATCCAGAGGCTATCTATAAAGAGAGTAATCGAAATATGATACAGAATCAGATGTATGATCTTATTCAAATAGAGGGACCTATCAGTCAATCATATCTATTTAAGAAGATTATGAATGCGTGGAGTATCTCTAGAACGAGTAGCAAATTACAAGCTTATTTTGTGGAATTAGTAAATGCAGTACCTAATACTGTTAGCATTCCTTCATATCAAGAGTTTTATTGGAATGAGGATGTGTATAAAAGAGGGCTAACGCATTATAGAGATAACGCTATAGAGAAGCGAAATATAGAAGATATCAGCCCTGAAGAGATAGAGTTAGCTATTATAGAGTTGCTTAAGATCAACTTTAGTGTGACACACGAAGATCTTACTAAGGCTATTGGTAAAGTATTTGACTTTAGTAAGCTAGGTAGTCAGATGGATCAAGTGATTCAACATGTGATTAAAAAAATGCTAGTAGAGGACAAGATTATTTATCAGTTTGACAAGATAGTTTTGAAAGAGTAATCTTACTATAGAGAGAGTTTATAGGTAAACCTTGATAGTTCTTATAAATTCTCCTATTTTTACTTTAAATTAAAAAGAAAGAAGATGAAGACATTAGAAATAGGGCAACCAGCTCCAGCATTTAAAGCATTAGATCAAGCAGGAAATACACACCAATTAAGTGATTATAAAGGGAAGAAATTAGTAGTGTTCTTTTATCCTAAAGCAAGTACGCCAGGATGTACATGGGAAGCGTGTAACTTACGTGATAATTATGCTGAGCTAAAAGCGAAGGGCTTTGAATTACTAGGTGTCAGCGCTGATTCAGCAGCTAGACAACAGAAGTTTATCGAGAAGAATAACTTACCTTTTCCTTTATTAGCAGATGAAGAGAAAGAAGTATTAAACGCTTTCGGAGTATGGGGACCTAAGAAGTTTATGGGGCGTACATATGATGGTATACACAGAATGACTTTCGTGATCAACGAAGAGGGAATTATCAGCGATGTGATTAGCAAAGTAAAGACTAAGGATCACGCTGCACAGATATTAGAAAAGGCATAAAATAATATATATGTCCGTTTGATGTAATAAGAGGGGATAAGGCTGTATTTATACTCTTAAACTGGATAAAACCATCTTTTAAAATTACTATTTATAAGCTATTGGCATTTATATGAATAATTCCTTTTTCTATAAATTACCAGTATAATACTAAACGGAGATATATTAAATAATGTATAAAAAACGCAATCAATAGGATTGCGTTTTTTGTTTATCCTTAAGCCCAGAATCAGTTATAAAGATAATAATACAAAATATAGTCTAAAAAAAGAGTGAATAAAATCAGTGTGATTTTAACAAATTACCATTTCCAAGAGATTTTTTTATTACGTTTGATAAAAATTCTATGAATAAATACCACTATTTCTATGAAAGAAAAAATAGATAAAGGCGACTTATATCTTTTAAAAGAGCATAGTTCGCTTTCAGATATACAACTTGGAGAGCTCTTAGAGCAGAAGAGTTATGCTAATCTAACAGATTGGCAGAAGTTCACTAAATACTTCACCCTAATATTAGGAGCTGGATTATTTGTTTCGGGTGTGCTGTTTTTCTTTGCCTATAACTGGGCAGACTTAGATAAAAATATCAAGTTCTTACTTGTTTTTGGACTTCTAGCGATATGCGTAGGAGGATCAGTATATCCTAAGTTTAGTACGTTGATTAAACAGATAAGTTTACTAAGTGCGAGTGTATTAGTAGGTGTATTATTTGCTGTATTTGGACAAGTTTATCAAACAGGGGCTAATGCCTATGACTTATTCTTTATGTGGGTATTAGCAGTTACGCCGTGGACGCTATTGAACAGATTTTCTGCTCATTGGTTATTTTATGCAGTATTAGCGAATACTACGTTGATAATGTATTATACGCAATTAAAGGAAGAGGAAGACTTGTTCTTTAGCGTATTGTTTATGTTGTTGTTAAACATTGCACTTTATGTTATACCTCTTTTATTAGGAAAGTACTTTAACTATACTATAGCTAGGTATTATACAGCATTAGTGACTCTATCAAGTATTATACTTGCTACTGGGGGAGTTATAACTTATGTATTTGTGAGTACAGATAAGTATATTAATATAGAAATATCAGGGTTATATTACTTGTTGATAGCTTCTGTACTATGGTT
>JBOFGJ010000077.1:0-1800 GCA_051649065.1 Flavobacterium sp.
CTCCACCTGCAAATCCTCTTAGACTGAATAGAGGTAAGTCTAATATCTTATGACCAATTACTACAGGGATCTCTATCTGCTTCATTTTAGCATCGATAGTACCTTGATCTCCTTCGAATTTAGAGTTTTTCTCAGAGAAGAAAAGTTCAGCTTGTAAGTACGTTTTTTTGATGTCTAATCTAGCCATCGCTCCGATACCATATCCAGTAGCAGTCTTACTACTATAGTCCTTTATATCTGAAGAGATATTAGTGAAGTTAGCACCTGCCTTGATACCCACGTGGAATGGAGAAGGTGACTGTGCATAAGTAGTAGCTCCTACAAACATAAGAGCAACAGTAGCAAGCAATTTTACTATGTGTTTCATTTTAGTAATGTTTTTAATAATTGTTTAGACAAAGTTAAATAAATTCTTAAGCTACAGGTCGTTTTAAAGCTACTTATTGACAGATTTACAGTATTTATAGATAAACAGCAGTTTTTTTATGATAAACTGACTTGCCTATGTTTTATATTAAAACGTTTATTTACTTTATCTAGTATATGGTTGATAGTATGATGTAGTTTATTAAGATGTTAGATAAGAAAGGATGCTTTTTGTCCTAAATTATATATCTATTAAAAATACCTTGTTAAGATGAGTTCTTATATTTTGAAGGAATATAACTGATTGAAAAATAGAAGTTAACTATGCGGTGAGTGAACTTTGCTCCAAATTATCGCTATATGAAAACTTGTTTCTACAATCTAGAATACTACATTTGACTTCTACAACAAGACATAGATTATGAGTATTACATACCAAAATGCAATAATAACAGACAGGCAAGTACTAACCGAAACAGCTTTAGTCTCTAAGAGACATTGGGGGTATAGTGAGGAGTATATCTTAAAGTGGACGGATGACTTAACCATCACAGCTATCAACTTTAGAAATGGAGAATTAGTAAAGTGTTTTTTAGAAGAGAAGTATATTGGATTCTTTGAACTTCGAGATAAAGGAGCTTATGTGCGTTTAGAACACTTCTGGCTCTTACCTGAGTTTATTAATAAGGGATATGGGAGTATTATCATTTCTGAGATAAAAGTGAGAGCTAGACACAAAGGATACAAATATATAGAGATATATGCTGAACCTAATGCTAATCTATTCTACGAGAAGATGGGTGGGGAGCTAATCAAGCGAATCTTGACAAGTGTACCAGGTCGTATGATGAATATATATCATCTAACAGTAGTAGAACAGAATTGGGTAAACCTAGATACTGCTGGCCTTGTGATAGTAGAAGAGGATAAACTGCTACTGGCTTATAGTAATAATAAGAAGGCATGGTATCTACCTGGCGGAAAGATAGATGCAGGAGAAGATAGTCAGACAGCGTTGATAAGAGAGGTAGAAGAGGAGCTGAGTGTATCATTAGACCCTAATCGATTAGCTTATTTATGTCGTATCACAGCACCTGCTTATGGTGAGAAACTTAATATCATGATGCAACAAGACTGTTATAGCTATCAGCTAAACGGTGAGGTAATTAAAGCAACTAGTGAGATAGGCGAGGTAAGGTACTTTAGTTTTGAGGAGTATAGAAAGGAAGAGATACAAGTGCCAGGTGTACTGATGGTATACGAGGTGATTTAGGGTGAAATAAAATAGATATATTAAGAATAATCATATCTTTACTACAGATAATTGTGTAGTATGGAAGTATTATTTCTCATTTTAATGCTGTTTTTTGTTTTTGTTGCATTAGTCGTTTTTGGAGTAAAGCAACTAAAACCAAGTGCTCCTAAGTGGAATTA
>JBOFGJ010000078.1:0-1230 GCA_051649065.1 Flavobacterium sp.
ATTATTATAAAGGATAAAAATATCCTTTTATTTCACCATTTGTGATTCAAGTCATAAAAAGTGGCTAGTTATTGGCAGTAATTTAGCAGAAAATAAACTTAATAATACTATAATATGAGAACAAGTACTCTACCCCTATTGATTTTTAGCTCATTCCTAATCGTGAGTTGTAACGGAAAGACAGACAAGACAACATCTGAACCCGAAATTACAACTAATGAAAGAAAAGTAGAAACAGCTACAGATGAGTCTAAAACTACTTCTACAGATAATGCTGCACCTGCATCAGAGCGTATCGAGTTAGATAATAAAGGTTTCGGCCCTGTAAAAGAGTTAAAACTTGGTGATATAGATAAAGCTCTAGCTGATAAAGGGCAAGAGATCTATAAAAATATGTGTACTGCTTGTCACAAACCAGACAAAAAATTCATAGGACCTGCTCCTAAAGGTATCTTAGATAGACGTTCTCCTGAATGGGTTATGAATATGATTCTAAACCCTGAGGTAATGATCGAAAAAGATCCTTTAGCTAAAGACTTACTTAAAGAGTTTAATGGAGCTCCTATGGCTAATCAAAATCTAACTGAGGAAGAAGCTCGTGCAGTACTTGAGTACTTCAGAACGCTATAGAACATCAAAGCTTAAAAAGTAATAATATGAAAAAAAACATTAACCTAGTATTAGCAGGTTGTGTTGCCTCATTATTTCTTATGGGATGTAATAATTCCAAGCAAGGTAATAAAGGAGCAATAGCAACAAATGCTGCGGAGAAAGTCTATGTTGCACCTGGAGAATATGACGAATATTACGGATTCTTCTCAGGTGGATTTAGTGGACAACTATCTGTTTATGGATTGCCATCAGGAAGGCTTTTTAAAGTAATTCCTGTATTCTCTCAAGATCCAGAAAAAGGATATGGTTATAGTGAAGAAACTAAACCAATGTTAATGACTTCTCATGGTTTCGTGCCTTGGGATGACTCTCACCACCCTGATATTTCTCAAACTAATGGAGAATTAGATGGTAGATGGATATTTATTAATGGTAATAATACTCCTCGTATCGCTAGAATTGACTTAGAAGATTTTAGCACTGCAGAGATCATTGAAATACCAAATAGTGCAGGGAACCACAGTTCTTCTTTTGTAACAGAAAACACAGAATATGTAGTGGCTGGTACTAGATTCTCTGTGCCTATTCCACAGCGTGATATGCCTATTAAAGATTATA
>JBOFGJ010000079.1:0-1007 GCA_051649065.1 Flavobacterium sp.
GAGGTAGTTGTACTCTCTCCTAGTAGCCCTCAACACTTAGCAGAGCTGATTGCTGCAGTTAAACCATCCAAGTGTATTAGTATTAGCTATACCACTTACAATGGTTGTATGGGTGTTACTGAGACCGTAGTAACTGCCGGAGGCAGTACTCTAGGTAAGGAGCTTCATAGAGCGGTAGTAGATGTATTAGATCTACGAGACAGAGGAACCAGTAAAGAAGAGAACCAATATAAGATTCCTTATGCTCGTATGGTTCTTGGGTATCTGGATAATGATGTAGACACTTTGGTTATCGAAGGTAACTTAGGTAATCTTGCTAGAGCTATTGGACAAGTACTACTGTAAAAGTATAACCCTCCTAATGGAGGGTTTATTTATACGATAGGTATTAGGCCAGTTAGCTACAGAGTGTTCATCCATCACAAAGATTCTTCCTTTCGGATTGATATAGATAAAACCATCGTAACTAATATGAATCTCTTTATTCCATGAATATGTCTTAAGGAGCTTCATAAGGTGTCCAGTACTTAGACTCATTAAGTATGATTGGATTCATACTTACTTTTATAAGTGTGTTGGTAAGTAGGAATACCTCTTGGTGTACGTAGGCACCCTTCACAGCACTACGTATATAAGCAGGTCTATACCCTCTTAGTAGCTTCATGAGCCCTCTCTATGAGCTTTACAGAGGTACTGTTGGGTACTCTAGTACCTGATTCCCAGTATGCTACTGCTCGTTGAGTTACACCTATGAGCTGAGCAAACTGACCTTGTGTGAGGGCCATAGAGACCCTCAACTGTTTGATAGAGCTGCTATTCATCCTCTTCTTTCTCCATGAGGATAACGAACTCATCTGGTTCTACAGCTACTGCATACCAGAGCTTATCTGGATATACGAATACAAGGTGACCTTCCTCAGTGATGATGGTGTTGTCCTTGTTGATTATGATGTTACCTGTGAGGTCATCCAATTCTGCTCCCCACTCTTCTAGTAGAGAGGTCATGT
>JBOFGJ010000080.1:0-2096 GCA_051649065.1 Flavobacterium sp.
AGGATAGTTATGGTAAAGTAGCGGAACGCAATGGTGGTAAGAATGGTTTCTTTGGAGTATTTGATTTGCGTGTAGCGAAGACATTTACAGTAAAGGGAAAACATAGATTCGAATTATCAGCAGATATCTTTAACGTAGCAAACTTATTTAATAAGGATTGGGGAGTGAATAAGTCTATGCGAACTCAATCATTATATGCTTTAGGTGTTCCTAAAAAAGGGGAAGTAGCTGCATTACCTGGTTTTGATAAAAATACACAAGAGTTTAACTATAGAGTGAATACTAAAGGAACTCCTGTTAAGAGAGGTACACCGTATCAAATACAGGTAGGTCTAAAGTATAGTTTTAATTAATACTTTCATCGTTAATAGATTATATAGGTTAAACACTAATTCTTAAAAGATAGCTCGAGAGGGCTATCTTTTTTGTTAATTATACTAGCTATAAAAGTGGCATTTTGTACTAAATAGTTGTAGTTTTAACAGTTAAATATTTGACTATGGAATTTGATTACTTTGACAAGATTAGGAAGATCAGAACTGGTATTCGTTTTTACAGTGAGCTATTAATAGAAGCTTCGTGGAATATGTGGAATATCAAGACTAGGGTTGGTATCTTTTTCTTTTCATTGCTTGCAGCTTTAGCAGGGACTTATTTTTTGTCACCTGATGTTTTTACAGAGGCACAGCGCTATACGATGTTTATTTTGATATTTTCTATCTTGTTATGGGCGACAGAGGCTATACCTCCCTTTGCAGTAGGGATTATGATTATAGGTTTTCTAGTCTATACGATGGGGAATATGCAAGGTGCAACTATTTCTCCACAAGAGATATCCGCCACTTGGTCTGATAGTGTTATTTGGATATTCTTAGGAGGATTCTTTTTAAGTGAGGGAATGCGAAAGACCAATCTCGACTTGTCGTTGTTTAAGAAGACAATCTCTATTTTTGGTTCTAATCCGAATACATTAGTATTGGGAATTATTATCGTTACCTCTATATTATCCTTGATTATTTCTAATACCGCTACGGCAGCGATGGTATTAGCGTCTGTGATGCCACTTATAGATAGAGAGGGTAAAGACTCATTGATGTCTAAGGCTATACTGATAAGTATTCCTGCAGCAGCTACCTTTGCGGGTATGATGAGTATGGTATCAAGTCCTCCTAACTTGATCGTAGTAAACGTGTTGAAGTCAAAAGGATTTGATGTAACCTTTACACAGTGGTTATTACTAGGTTTTGTACCTGCAGTAGTATTGCTAGCAGCCTTTTGGTATGCAGTAGTACGCAAGTATACTTCTAAAGTAAAAGGATTAGATGTGTCGTTTGCTAATGAGGCATTAGATCTGACTAATAATATGCGATTACAGCGTCTAGCTGTTATTGTGATTTTAACAGTGACAGTATTGCTGTGGATGCTGGGAAGTAGATTACATATCCCTACAGCAGGGGCTGCTATGGTGCCGATTATGTTCTTGCCGATGCTTGGTATTATTACAGCAGAGGATGTGCGTAAACTACCATGGGATACGTTAATGTTAGTAGCAGGAGGTTTATCTCTAGGGATGGCTATTAAAGAACTATTAGCACCCTATTACTCACAGTTTTTAGCAGGGATGGAGTTTAATATGATAGTGATGATGATTATATTCGCAGTAGTTACTGTCTTGTTCTCTAATATTATGAGTAGTACCGCTACAGCCACTATTGTGATAAATATAGCAGCTATCGTATTGCCTTCTGAGCAGTTATTACCTGTTGGTCTAGTAGTAGGTTTATGTTCTTCTTGTGGATTATTCTTACCTGTTTCTACACCGCCTAATGCTATTGTGTTCGGTACAGGAATGCTGAAACAGAAAGACTTTACCCTTGGAGGAATGTTCGGTGCTGTTTTAGGAACAACGATTATTATCCTATGGGTATTATTCTTACAATACTTCACAGGATTCTTCGAAAGTATATAAATATTGATAAAGAATAAAAGGCGTGTTCAATTAGAACACGCCTTTTTGCTTAAAATAATCTATTTGTGTGAAATTAAATCCTCTCAGGAAAGTTGGTAATGATACCATCTACTTTCAATTCTTTTAG
>JBOFGJ010000081.1:0-6644 GCA_051649065.1 Flavobacterium sp.
CTCTTAGTTATCTCTACACAAGTATTTGTCTATTATTATCCTAGACAGAGCAAGGAATCTGTACAGGAGAAATATCCCACTTTATTTAATGAAGAGTATTATGTTAGAGTTAGAATACTTGATAGCATCAACGCAATGAGTCAAAGTAAGCGAGATACTATCTATCCTTTTAATCCCAATTTTATTACTGACTATCGCGGCTTCATATTAGGAATGTCTACAGAAGAAATCAATAGACTATTAGCCTTTCGGAAAGATAATAAGTATGTCAATTCAGCAAGAGAATTTCAACAATTGACGAAAGTTTCTGATGCGTGGCTAAGTAAATATAGCTCTTATTTTAAGTTCCCTGATTGGGTAACTAATCCGAAAAGTAAGAGAGAATATGTCGATTATAGTAAACCGAAGGATGTAGCACCCATTGTGCCTAGTTGTATAAATAGTGCAACTTTAGAAGACTTACAAAAGGTAAGGGGAATAGGTCCATATTATGCTGAGAAAATTATAAAAGAAAGAGATAAATACGCTGGCTTTGTTTCTGTTCAGCAACTAAAGTTTATCTATGGACTATCAGATGAAGTTATCGGTGAGTTAAATAAGCATTTTATCTTAGTTAAAGTGCCAACAATTAGCAGTTTAAATATCAATGAAGCAACGATAAATCAAATTAAAGAATTACCTTATATGAACTATTATATTGCAAGAGAAGTAGTCAAGCATAGAAGTATGCATGGTGATTTTGTTAATAAAGAAGATTTGCTACAAATAGAGAAATTCCCTATTGACAAAATTGATATAATTAGTTTATATTTGAGTTTTACGAATTAAAACTATCAACTATGAACTTTGAATATAATGAAACACAAGCAATGATTGCTCAATCTATAAGAGACTTTGCTGAACAACATATCCGTCCACATATTATGGAGTGGGATGAAGCGCAAATCTTTCCTATAGACTTGTTTAAGAAGCTTGGTGAGATGGGATATATGGGAGTTTTGGTTCCTGAAGAATACGGAGGATCTGGATTAGGATACCACGAGTATATTACTATCGTAGAAGAAATCTCTAAAGTAGATTCATCTATTGGATTGTCAGTAGCGGCACATAATTCACTGTGCACTAATCATATTCTTTCGTTTGCGAATGACGAACAAAAGAAAAGATGGTTACCTAAGCTAGCGACAGCTGAGTGGATAGGTGCCTGGGGATTGACTGAACACAACACTGGATCTGATGCGGGTGGAATGAGTACTACAGCGGTAAAAGATGGAGATCATTGGATTCTTAATGGTGCAAAGAACTTTATCACACACGCTATATCAGGTGATGTAGCAGTAGTTATCGTACGTACAGGAGAGAAAGGTGATTCTCGTGGAATGACTGCTTTTGTTGTAGAGAAAGGAACTCCTGGATTCTCTAGTGGTAAAAAAGAAAACAAATTAGGAATGCGTGCTTCTGAGACTGCAGAACTAATCTTTGATAACTGTCGTGTGCCTGATACTAACCGTTTAGGAGAAGTAGGAGAAGGGTTTATTCAAGCGATGAAAGTATTAGATGGTGGACGTATCTCTATCGGAGCTTTATCATTAGGTATAGCTAAAGGGGCGTATGAAGCTGCTCTTAAATATTCTAAAGAACGTATTCAATTTGGTAAACCAATCAGTGAGTTTCAAGCAATCAGTTTCAAATTAGCGGATATGGCTACAGAGATAGAGTGTTCAGAATTGTTATTACACAAAGCTGCTTTCTTAAAAAATAACCACAAACCAATGACTAAAATCGGAGCTATGGCAAAGATGTATGCGTCTGAAGTATGTGTGAAAGTATCTACTGAAGCAATCCAAATCCACGGTGGATATGGATATACTAAAGACTTCCCTGTAGAGAAGTTCTTCCGTGATTCGAAGTTATGTACTATTGGAGAAGGGACTACTGAAATCCAAAAAGTGGTTATCTCTCGTAATATCTTAAAAGACTAATCAGTATAATTATAATACAAAAAAGGGAAACTATGCAGTTTCCCTTTTTTGTTGTCGTTCGTGGAAGGCTGTAGCCATAAGACTCAATGCTCCATCCCCCACTATATTACACGCAGTCCCAAAACTGTCTTGTAGAGCGAATATTGTCAATACTAAGGCTATCCCTGTATCGTCAAAACCTAATAATGAGGTTATCAATCCTAAGGATGCCATTAGTGCCCCTCCTGGTACTCCAGGAGCACCTAAGGCGAATACTCCTAAGAGTAAGATAAACATAATCAAAGTACCTACATCAGGTAGATGTCCATATAATACTAGTGATACGGTCATCACGAAGAAGGTCTCTGTTACCATAGCACCGCACAGGTGTACATTAGAAAAGAACGGAATCGTGAAGTTCGTTATTTCAGGTTTTAATATTTTACTCTTATGAGCAGACTGTAAGGCTACACCTAGACTAGCCGCAGAGGACATCGTGCCAAGAGCAGTTAGATAAGTTGGACCATAGTGTTTCAATACTTCCCACGGGTTCTTTTTTGCATAGATTCCCGCTATAGTATATAATACAGCTAACCAAACGATATGAGCTAAGATTACTATAACAATTACGATTAAGAAGATAGGCAGTTGTGACTGTATCGTCCCTACATAACTGAGCAAAGAGAAGTTACATGCAATGTATAAAGGTAATAGAGGAACCAATATTTTATTTACTAATAACAACACTATTTCCCTAAAGTGGTCGAAGGCTACTTCTAAAGGTTTAGACTGTGTCCACAGTATTCCTAATCCTATCATTAGAGACAGTACTAATGAAGTCATCACATCGAATATAGGCGGAATGTCTAGCTTAAACAACATAGTAGGCAAAGTCTTGCCCAGTGATGTAGTAGATGGTATATCTAACCATGGCAATATAGTATAACCTAATGTACCACTGAATAATCCTGCACCTATACTTGATAAGTAAGCTATGAGCAGTGAAAAACCTATAATCACAGAGGATTTCTGATCTAGTTTAGCGATAGAGGATACGATAAACCCAAGTATGATTAGAGGGACTAAGAATAGGATTAGTTGCCCTAAGATATGTTTAGTAGATAAGATAATTTGGAGTAGGGTATCTGTAAGATAAGGACCTAGGAGTAGTCCTATAATTACTCCTGAGATTAATCGTACGATAGTGTTATTCGCTAGTTTCTTTAACATGATATAGTGTAATTAAAAAAGGGAAGATATAATCTTCCCTTAAATATACTTATTTTTCGCTGTACTTGGTTACCATTAAGCTCAATGCTCCATCCCCTGTTATATTACACGCCGTACCGAAGCTGTCTTGAAGTGCGAATATCGTTAGAGTTAGCGCTATACCCGCATCGTCAAATCCCAACACTGATGCGATAATCCCTAGAGATGCCATCACTGTTCCACCGGGTACACCAGGTGCCCCGATAGCGAATATCCCTAGTAAGAGTATGAAAAGAATCATTGTTCCCATAGTAGGTATCGTACCATATAATACTTGAGAAACTGTCATCACGAAGAACACTTCTGTCAATACAGATCCACATAAGTGAATATTAGAGAAGAACGGAATTGTGAAGTTCGTGATTTCGGGTTTTAAAACTTTGCTTTTGTGTGCGGATTGAAGTGCGATTCCTAAAGATGCGGCAGAAGACATAGTCCCAACAGCTGTTAGATAAGCTGGTGGATAATGCTTGATTACTTCCCAAGGATTCTTTCCTGAGTAGATCCCTGCTATTGTATATAGTACTCCTAACCAAATGAAGTGAGCTACTATTACAATTAATATCACTGTTAAGAATACAGGTAACTGTGACTGTATAGATCCTTCATAACTTAATAAAGCGAAGTTAGCCATAATGTAAAAAGGCAATACAGGTACTAATACTCTATTCACTAATAACAATACAATATCCTTAAATGAATCAAAGGCACGTTCTAAAGGCTTAGATTCTGTCCATAGAATACCAATGCCAATCATTAATGCTAGCGTAAGTGAAGTCATTACTCCAAATACTGGTGGGATATCTAACTTAAATAACATCTCAGGTAGTTCTTTAAGAGTCTCTACGTTAGTCTCTATTTGTAAATGTGGGATGATGTTAAAGCCCAGTGTAGTACTAAAAAAACCTGCACCTATACTTGAGATATAAGCAATAATAATAGAGAATCCGATAATACTAGTCTGCCCTTTATCTAACTTAGCGATAGATGATACTACGAAACCTAGTATGATAAGTGGAACTAAGAATAAGATAATCTGTCCTAATATATGTCTGGTTGATAAGATAATCTGTAGTAAACCACTGGTAAGGTATGGACCTATAAGTAAACCTACAATCACTCCTAATAGCAATTTTACTATCGTATTATTAAAGAATTTCTTCATATTACTTTCTTTGTTTTTTGTTTAAAGTACTACTAAATATTATGCAAAGATATAGAATCGCATCAGGTTTTATTGCTGTTTTAAGTAATATACCATATTTGTGGTATGTCTATTCTATTGGTGTAATTGGTTATTTTGTTGTAACTCATAGTGTAGCGATTAAGCGTTAGCTCATTAATCTTGTTGAGTGTGTCTACTTCTACCTTGTTCTGTGTATTTGTTTCAGAATAAGATAAGAGTTGTATTCTAGTATTTGAAGAAATGCTATCTCCTAATTAGTAGTGTAATAAGTACCATACATTATAATTTTGATATTGTGTTCTTTGTTTTTATACAAATATTAGTCATTTAGAAGCGCTTTTAATTTGTATTTAACTCTATTTTTTTTCTAAATAACTTGATTTAAGCTTTAAATGGTTCGATTTGTAAAATTAGTCACCATTTTTTTTGAATGTAATATTTACTTATTTTGACTTTATTTTATTGGTTATTAGGTTGTTATGTGTAAATTGGTAAATATGACTTAATATCATCAATGGCTCTTAATCGTAGTAAATACAAGGCTTGATAATAAGTTGTTCGACAATTCATGGAGTATAGCTAGTGAATAGTGGTAGTTAAGTGGTCATTTGTCGAAGAACTCTCCTTTTATAGTTCTTCTATTCTTCAATAAATAGGCAATGAATTTAAACTTAATATAGAGAATGTTTCTAGTGGTAATTTTGATAGGCTAGTGGAGTTAGCATGATTATCAATGAGAAAATCAGCTTGTTAAGAAATAGTCGTTATCTTAGATTATAATTTTAGAGAAGAAGAACAGTGAAATATATACTCGAAACAGAACGATTACTATTAAGAGAGTTAACTATAGATGACGCAACGAACTTCTATCAGTTAAATCTCAACCCTAATGTAATGCGTTATACAGGGGACGATGCTTTTAGCAGTGTGGAAGAAGCACATACATTCTTAGCTAATTATAGCGATTATGAGAGAAACGGATATGGGCGATGGGCAGTCATCCGAAAAGAAGACAATGCGTTCTTAGGATGGTGTGGATTAAAGTATAATGCTGATATAGGTGAGACAGATATTGGCTTTCGTTTCTTTGAAGAGTTTTGGAACAAAGGATATGCTACAGAGAGTGCTAAAGCTTGTCTTGAATACGGATTTACAACATTAGGATTACCTCATATTATTGGTAGAGCGATGAGAGAGAATATGGCATCTATAAAAGTATTAGAGAAGATAGGTTTGGTCTATGATAATGAGTTTGACTTTGACGATCATATAGGCGTATTGTATATAACAATATAGTAGAGACGCAATACTTTGCGTCTAAATAGTTTACAATCTTAATGTCTATTCTTGTTAGACTAGAGCTACTTGTGGGATGTTTCCTCCGTCAACATGACAGGGTGGTGTCAAATCTATTGAGTAAAGAACGAAAGTTATCTAACCAAGCATTGGTTCTTTCAATAGCATACCTTTCTTTGTATAGTTGTTCATCAAAATAATCATCTTCATTATCTTGTCCATTTCGTTTATTAGGACAGATGTTAGCTATTATTTCTTTATCACTCAATATCTTTCTAAGTTTCTGTGAATCAAAACCTGCATCAGTATTAATAAACAGTCCTGATAGAGATGTTTCAGCATTAGTTAGTTGACTAGTTATATCTTCAAAATAGATTTCTATATCAAATAAATCATTGTGATTTCCTGCTATCGGTTTTGACATAGCTAATGGTAAACCTTGACGATCAGTAAAGTATAAAGAATTAGTTGTTTTTCGTTTTTTTCTTCCTTGATAAGCTACTTCTCCTCCTCCTCTTAAAGCTGTAGTATGACTTCCATCTAAGTCTTCACTTGATAAATCAATAAGTGACTTATTCTTTTTTAATAATTCTGTCCAACAAGATTGCCATACACCTGCTTTGCACCAAATACGAAAATGACTTAATACTTCAGAGCTAAAGAACGCTTGAACTGGTAAACAACTCCACTGAATACATTTTTTTAGTTTGTACAATATAGCATTAACTATCTCATAAAGTGGAGCTTTTGATTTAAATCCTCTTTTTGGAAGTGGTAAATGGGGTACTATATCTAATTCTATACTATCTTTGGTGGAGTACTTGGTACACAGGGCTGTAGGTTTTGTTTGTTTAGCGGCACAAATTTCTATAACCTTTATTTTACAAAAGTCAAGACGAACTCTATACATAGCTTTAACTAACCTAGTTTTA
>JBOFGJ010000082.1:0-1139 GCA_051649065.1 Flavobacterium sp.
GAAAGTAGTTTCTAAAGGTGCAGGTGCAGGTGTATTAAAAGATATTGACTTAATGATACGTCTAACTAAAGCTGTAGTTAACAGTACACACCTACCTGTGACTGTAAAGACACGTCTAGGATGGGATGAAGATTCTATCAACATAGACGAAGTAGCAGAGAGACTACAGGATGTAGGTGTACAAGCATTAACTATACATGCACGTACTAGAGCACAGATGTATAAAGGCCACTCAGACTGGACACATATAGAGCGCATTAAGAACAATCCACGTATTCAAATCCCTATCTTTGGTAATGGAGATATAGACAGTCCTCAAAAGGCATTAGAGTACAAAGAGACTTTTGGGTTAGACGGTATGATGATTGGACGTGCAGCTATCGGTTATCCTTGGATATTCGATGAGATTAAGCACTTCTTTAATACTGGAGAAATATTACCTCCTCCGACTATTAAAGATAGATTAGATGCAGCTAAGAATCACCTTATCTGGTCTATGGAGTGGAAAGGAGAGCGATTAGGTATCGTAGAGATGAGACGTCACTATACAAACTACTTTAAAGGAATTCATGGTTTCAAACCACACCGTTTACAGTTAGTTACTACAGATGATCCTATCGAGCTATTAGCTCTATTTGATAAGATAGCTGATGAGTATAAAGACTACGTAATAGAATAGAAATATCTATCTCACATCATAAAAAAAAATCCACCTTACAGGTGGATTTTCTTTTTCTAACACTTTTTTGAATAAATTCTCAGACATAAGCCTCTAACAACAACTTATGCTGTACTAACTAAATCAAAGTTCTAACTAAGCTAGAGCAGCGATTTACTTATAAACGTTCTTTTTACAACAATATTATTGAGTTGTAGGAAAAATTCCATATTTAAACAATTGATACCATCTCTCTACATACTCAGAGTTAAACTCTAATTCCTTCATAATCTCTTTAGTGAACTCTAATGGTGCTATTCCTGATGCTGTTATAATATTAACATCAGACACTGCAAGTTCATTACTATAGTTAACTTCTCCTCCATACGTAGAAACCAATCCTTTCAGATAAAACAAAGCATTACTAGTATGTTTGACCTGATCTAGCATTCCTCTATGTGCTAGATATACCGTAGCTCCA
>JBOFGJ010000083.1:0-5223 GCA_051649065.1 Flavobacterium sp.
TGAAGCATTGCTTTCAGAATCTTTGGTATTTATATATTCTTGTTTAACAGAATCATAATCTACCTTCATTTTATTTAAAATTTGAGTCGTCGGGTCATCACTGTTTTTCAAGATACAAAGTAGCAAATGAACCGAGTTAATCTCGTCATTTTTAAACAGTTTAACTTCCAGATAAGTCAGTCTTAATGCGCGCTCAGCTTGTTTAGTTAAGTGTAGTTGTACTTTGTTATTAAGCAGTTCTTTATTATGAGAAGCAGGGTTTAATGTTTCTATTTTATGACGTAGAAAATCGATATCTATGTCTAAGTTATTTAAAATATTAGACGCTTCACCTTGTTCCACTTTTAATAGTCCTAGCAATAGATGCTCTGTACCAATAGAGTCGTGGCTTAATCTGATAGCCTCGTCTTTACTATATGATATAACATCTTTTACTTCTTGTGAGAAATTATCATCCATTTTTCAATTCAAATTAGGTGAATATTCATTTATAATATCTAAAGATACAAAAAGTGTACCTATGCTATAAAGCTGACATTAGCTAAGTGACAAAAAAAAAGTAGAATATAAAAGTAAGTAAGGCTTTTTTTTATAAAAAAGTGCTAATAAAGAGAATGGTTGACAGAGTGAGAATTATTTAAAATTGTTTTCTGCGATTTTATGATATTAAAAAACAAAAAGTTAAATAATCAAATTAAATACTTGTATAATTAGATGGGAAAAACCTATAAAAACCGTATATTAGCGCGTTTAATAATTTGACAATTTTTAATTTTATATACATATGTCTGAAGGAGAAAAGTTGATTCCTATTAACATTGAGGAGCAAATGAAATCAGCATACATTGATTATTCAATGTCTGTAATTGTATCGAGAGCGCTTCCTGATGTTAGAGATGGATTAAAACCTGTTCATCGAAGAGTATTATTCGGAATGTATGAGCTTGGCGTGATGTCTAATAGAGCACATAAAAAGTCAGCGAGAATTGTAGGGGAAGTTCTTGGTAAGTATCACCCACACGGAGATAGTTCTGTGTATGACGCGATGGTACGTATGGCTCAGGATTGGAGTATGCGTTACTTACTAGTGGATGGACAAGGTAACTTCGGATCTGTAGATGGTGATAGCCCTGCAGCGATGCGTTACACTGAGGCAAGAATGAAGAAGTTATCTGAAGATATTCTTGCTGATATAGATAAAGAAACAGTAGACTTCCAGTTGAACTTTGATGATACGTTGGAAGAGCCTAAAGTAATGCCTACTAGAATACCTACTTTATTAGTGAATGGAGCTTCTGGTATTGCTGTTGGTATGGCTACTAATATGGCACCACATAACTTAACTGAGGTTATAGACGGAACATTAGCTTATATTGATAATAATGATATTACGATAGATGAGTTAATGAATTATATCAAGGCTCCTGATTTTCCTACTGGAGGAGTTATTTATGGATACGAAGGAGTGCGTGAAGCATTTAAAACAGGTAGAGGACGTGTAGTAATGCGTGCTAAAGCTAACTTCGAGGAAGTAGATGGTAGAGAGTCAATTATCGTTACAGAGATTCCTTTCCAAGTTAATAAAGCAGAGATGATTAAGAAGACTGCTGAAGCTATTAACGAGAAGAAGATCGAAGGTATCGCTACTATCCGTGATGAATCTGATAGAAATGGTATGCGTATCGTATACGTGTTAAAGCGCGATGCTGTACCGAACATTGTATTAAATACACTTTATAAATATACTCAATTACAGTCTTCATTTAGTGTTAATAACATTGCGTTAGTTAATGGAAGACCTCAGATGCTAGATTTAAAAGAATTAATCTATCATTTCGTTGAGCACAGACATGATGTAGTAACTCGTAGAACTCAATACGAATTAAGAAAAGCAGAAGAGAGAGCACATATATTAGAAGGGTTAATCATTGCTTCTGATAATATTGATGAAGTTATTCGTTTAATCCGTGCATCTAATAATGCAGATGAGGCTAGAGCTAAATTAATTGAAGCGTTTAAACTTTCTGAGATTCAGGCGCGTGCAATTGTAGAAATGCGTTTACGTCAGTTAACTGGACTAGAGCAAGACAAGCTACGTGCTGAGTTTGACGAAATCATGAAATTAATTACTCATTTAAGAGAGTTATTAGCTAGTAAAGAGCTAAGAATGAACTTGATTAAAGAGGAGTTAGTTGAGATAAAAGATAAATATGGTGATGAGCGTCGCTCTGTAATCGAATATGCAGGAGGTGATGTAAGTATTACTGACTTAATAGCAGATGAGCAAGTAGTGATTACTATTTCTCACGCAGGATATATTAAGCGTACTCCATTGACAGAATACAAAACTCAGAATAGAGGAGGAGTAGGACAGAAGTCTGCTGGAACAAGAGATCAAGATTTCTTAGAGCATATGTACGTTGCTACTAATCACCAATATATGTTATTCTTTACTCAAAAAGGTAAGTGTTTCTGGATGAGAGTTTACGAAATACCAGAAGGTACTAAAACAAGTAAAGGACGCGCTATTCAGAACTTGATTAATATCGAGAATGACGATAAAGTGAAAGCATTTATCTGTACTCAAGATCTTAAAGATGAAGAGTATATCAATAACCACTTCGTGATTATGGCTACTAAACAAGGGCAAGTTAAGAAAACTCCTTTAGAGCAGTATTCTCGCCCTCGTCAGAATGGTATTAATGCGATTACGATCAAAGAAGATGATGAACTATTAGAAGCAAAATTAACTGATGGTAAGAGCAAGGTGTTAATCGCATTGCGCTCTGGTAAGTTAGTTCGTTTTGATGAAGAGAAAACTCGTCCGATGGGTAGAACTGCATCAGGAGTAAGAGGTATTACTCTTGCGAATGATAAAGACGAAGTAATCGGTATGGTGTCTGTAAGTGATCTTGAAAGTGAAATCTTAGTAGTATCTGAGAATGGATACGGTAAGCGTTCTTCTTTAGATGAATATCGTGAGACTAACCGTGGAGGTAAGGGTGTTAAGACAATGAATATCACTGATAAAACAGGATTATTAGTGTCTATTAACGCTGTAACTGATGCAGATGATTTAATGATTATTAATAAATCAGGATTGACTATTCGTATGATGATTTCTGATTTACGTGTTATGGGCCGTGCAACTCAAGGGGTTCGTCTAATTAATATTAAAGGAAATGATTCTATCGCTGCAGTATGTAAAGTAATGCGTGAGGATGAAGAAGAGATGATAGATGGTGAAATGATTGAAGGAGATGTTGATAATATCATTGATATAGAAGATCAAACAAACGATGATTTAGAATAGTAACTAAACAACATACTATACCATTATGAATAAAGGATATGTTTATTTATTGTCAGCTTTGATGTTTTCAGGGTTGACTATGGCTCAAAAAAAGGAGCTTAAAGATGCTGAGAAAGCTGTAAAAAAAGGTAATGTAACAGAAGCAACTGCTGCGTTAAAAGCAGTAGAAGCTGTATTAGACAATGCTAGTAATGCTGAGAAAGCTCAATTTTATGCATTGAAAAATACGTTAGCTTTTGGACAAGTTGAAAAAGATATTGATGTAGATAATAACGTTGATGTTATTATTTCTTCATTCAAGAAAGTAAATGAGTTCGAGCCTAATAAGGCAAGTAAGGTTGTTAAACAAGCTCAAGAGGAAGTAAATACTGTTGCTGGAAAAGTAGTAGCTAAAGCTATTGAAGATAATGGTTCTGCTAACTATAAAGGAGCTACTAGACGCTTTAATCAAGCTTATGAGTTAAACCCTAAAGATACAGTGTATTTATACTACGCTGCATCTACGGCTATCAACTCTAAAGATTATGCTGATGCAGTAGAGAAATATAAAAAGTTAGTAGAAATAGGATATAACGGAAGTGAGTCTTATTATACAGCTGTAGAAAAAGCTTCAGGTCAAGTACAAAGTTTCGGTAAAGATTCTAAAATGCGTGATCTAATGGTAAAACAAGGTACGCACACAGATCCAAAGTTTGTAAAAGAGGATTCTAAGCGTCCTGAGATACTTAAGAACTTAGTTTTAATCTATAATCAAGAAGGAAAAACTGCTGAAGCAGAGAAAACTATTGTTGAAGCTAGAAAAGCTAATCCTGATGATATCAACTTATTATTAACTCATATGGACATCTATTTAAAGTCTAATAATATGGGTAAATATGAGGAGTTAGCAAAAGAGGCTTTAGCAAAGAACCCTAATGATGATGTATTATTATACAACTTAGGAGTTACTAGTTTTGACGCTGGACGTTTTGATGATGCTCGTAAATATTACGAACAAGCTATTCGTATCAACCCTAAGTCTGAGAATGCTTATTTAAATATGGCTTTCTTAAAATTACAACCAGACCAAGAGTTGACTAATAAAATGAATAGTTTAGGTCTTTCTCCTGCAGATAATAAGAAGTACGAAGCTTATAAAAAAGAAAAGCATGCTATCTATAGTGATGCGATGAATGACTTAGAAAAAGTTATCGCTATCAATCCTAATAACGAGGCTGCTGTTAGTACTTTGAGAAACATTTATCGTGCATTAGAGATGAATGACAAATTAAAAGCATTAGATGCTAAAGCTGGAAAGTAATAGCTTATGATAATTAAAAAAGCGGGGTAATCATTAAGATTACCCCGCTTTTATTTATATTATTTAGATGTACTAGTTGTCTAAGTTTCTTATTTGAGCCAATTTATCTTCCCAAATCTTCAAGTCATCTTTTTGTTTTTCTATACTTTTTCTCACTTCTTTGACAAAAGGATTGTCGTCAGAAGGATTGTGAATATAAGCTAGATTGTTCTCTAATTGGATTATAGCAGAGTTTATTTCTTCTATCTTGCGATGAATGAATACAGCTTCATTCTGTAGTTTTCGCTTATCATTAGTCTCAAGTATAGATTCAAGTCTATTGTTAAATTTAACGGCTTCTGTTTCTCTTTTACTCAAGCTAAGTTTATCAAACAAAACATCTAGTATCTTATTAAACTTACCTTCTATAAATCTTTTATTTACAGGTACAGCCCCTATAGACTTCCAGTTATTAATATGGTTTTTAATTTCACCAAGATCAGTTTTATGATCTCCTGATAGTTGAAAACCTTTTAATAAATCAAGGTATTCTTTCTTTCTATTATAAGCATCTATTTCAACTTCGTTTTCTTTGTTTTTGAGAGCATGAAAGCGGTCAAAATAAGAATTA
>JBOFGJ010000084.1:0-1958 GCA_051649065.1 Flavobacterium sp.
AAAACGATTAGAATCTAATAAGACTAACCTTTGTTCAGGAATACCCTCATTAAATAATCTTGTTCCTGCTCCTAACATCATAGGTATCCCAGACAAAATAATCTAATCTATCAATTTATCCTTTAGTAATCTATTCGCTCTTATCACAGAATATATCTTTTCTATCTTTAGCTTTAAGATTAGCTACTAATTCTTTTAAATCACCTTTAAAGAACATTACACAGCCATCACAGAATATGTCTAGTCATGTCATTACATACGTTCCCTTATCTGCATGATGAAATCCCTGTCATTGATTAACTACCCAATCATACGTACGCTTACCTATTAATACAGTATTTATACTATCTGTAAATCTGGTATATCCATAATCCTCTTCTTCTATTTACACTGCATCTAAGAAACTCAAATTATATCCTGGCTTAGCAATCTACCCCTCTAAACTATACTAAATATAAAAGTACCTCTCTCATATCACTATGTTTTACACCACAAAAATGTGGATTAAATATTCTGCGATGACAAAAACTTACCTCAATGTGAAAAATAACGGACTGAAACGTATACTAGAGGATTTAGATAAAGTGCTCTCTACTACAACTCCTCTAGTCAGAATATATCACTGTACTAATAGCTACTCCATCAGAGAAAAAGTTCTATATTTAATTCTCTTAAAACCATCTGATTAAAAACTAATAAACCATGAGAATCCAAGTATTGATATTACTATTGCTTAGTATAACGCCTCACTATGCCCAAACTTATAAAGAACAAGTCTTAAATAAAGACTATACATTAACTACCTCTGTATATCGAGATGACGTTAGACACAGAGATATACCTGTAGCAATATACACTCCTACGAACAAGAAACTGGCAAATAATATCCCTGTAATCTTTAACCATGGCTGGGGAGGTAATGTAGGGGGTGATTACTTAATCTACTCTTACCTAAACTCATTTCTCGCAGCTAAAGGATATTTCGTCATCAGTATCCAACATGAATTACCTAGCGATCCTTTACTTGCTTTGGAAGGAGAATTAAAGGTAGTTAGAATGCCTAACTGGGTACAAGGAATCAAAAACATAGAGGTAGTCATAGACCACCTCAAAAAGGATTATCCTACACTAAAATACAATCAGTTAGCACTGATAGGGCACTCTAACGGGGGTGATATGGCTAACTTATACACTAGAGATCACGATGGGACAGTGCATACGCTGATCACGTTAGACAATCGTAGGATGGACTTGCCAAGGACATCTCACACCCGTGTATTCTCTCTTAGAGGTAGTGACTATCCTGCGGATAAAGGGGTGCTACCAACTACTGAGGAAGCTGAGAAATATAAGATAACTGTACAGCCTACTACTATCCCTCATGGCCATATGGATAACAAAGCTAATGCAGAAGAGAAAGCTTATCTCTGTGCTAAGGTATTAGAGTACCTAAAGCCCTAAAGTGCCTCTAGTAAAATGATTATCAACTGATACAACAAGCTGTAATAGTGTATCTATTCATACTAATCTAATATCAACATTATGAATAAACTACTCTTGATCAGAATATTACTACACTTTCTAGGGGTATCAGCTAAGTACAAAAATGTGGATTATATATTCTGTGATAACAAAAACTTACCTTAATGTGAAAAACAACCAACTGAACCGTCTATTAAATAACTATTTAGAAGTTTATTACATTAATAAAACGCTTTAACTTTAATCTCTGATCATGTAATAGCTACATAAATGAAAAGTTATTATACCTAGTAAGTTTGTAATATTTAACCCAGATTAAGCATTAGCCAAATACTGCAAAGTATTTCTACTTCATAAATAATAAGCAATGAAAAATAAAAACCTTCATAACTGTCTAAATCAAGTTCAAAGTTTAATAATGCAAAAGAACAGTCACACTGAATGTCTTAAACTATTAAATGAAATTATTTCATCTG
>JBOFGJ010000085.1:0-1378 GCA_051649065.1 Flavobacterium sp.
GTGTTAGCCCTATGCGGCTTGCCAAATCTATTCGTCTCATTTGTTGTTCTGTATCAGAAGCAAGTAAGTGAAGTAGCATAAAGTCTGTGTATCCCAAACCGTGAACACTTAGTCTATCAAACTTTCGATTGATGACAGATTGTGTTTTGGTAAGGCTAAATAATAGTTTTAATGATTCGTTTATCATTTGTAATATGTTTGAGTTATCAAATACTTTGCAAATATAAAATAATCATTAAATGTATGAATACAGAGGATTATGTTTTTTTAAATGATTTTATTTTATTCATAATACCCAGATTTTATTAATCTTAAACTCCCAATTCAGACTATAATGCCGCAGGCAAACATTCCTAATTATTCATTTTTAATTCCTCATTGATTAAGACTGTCCCCAGTAATACTCACAGTTATCGAAGTTGCGTTTTTTTAAGTCTTCTTCTTTAATCAAAATACTAAATACCCCCTCATCATTAAAGTCGTTTTCGCCTACTTGCCACAAGACTATTTTATCAGAGTTGATTACTTCTAATATTTCATCTTTCCCCAATTGGCAATGTGTAAACATTCCAAATATCTTTGATGTTTCTGTACCTGCGAAGTAATCATAGAATAACCCGTCTTCATCTGCGTCATCTTCTTCGTCTTCATCCTCAGGAGCTCTATATCTTTCAGAGAAAGACTCCGTACCAGCTTCTACTTTATCGATTAAGACACCAGAGTAGAAGTTATCTTCATGCTCTACGATATGGCGAACTAATTCATCGTTAGCTACATCAGCATAAATAACTTTACCTGTATCTGTCATGATATCTGCAAAGAAGATCAGCTGTCCTGTCTTTGGCAATAATCCAGTCTTGTCAAAAGGAGAGAACTTAGCTAAATCAATCTGACCTGCATAGCGCAAATTCTCAGGGTGTTCTATTCCCTTTGGCAAGTCAATTACGGGACCACCATAACGAGATTGACCTAATGGAATATCAATATCTGTGTGTAGTATATAGTGGTCAGGCATCCAATCTTCTATTCCAATAGAAGTAGGTATATATTGATGCTTATGTGCATAAAATTTGATTATTTCAAAAGTTTTATTGTACATTGTATGTAGTTTTTAAGACAAGGCAAGATATAAATACTTATTAATAGTTAGATGGACCAGATATTACAAAATAGAGTGAATAAGTGGATTAGTGTTATACTATATTGGTTGCTGTTTATAGGGTTGTCTTATATGCAGACTATAGCTTCTATGTATAGACTTAGAGATACTCCATCAGGTGATATCACTTTTGACTTCTATACAGATGCATGGGTAGGAGCTATAGTAGTAAGTGTATTTTATTTATTGTGTACGGTCTTTATCATTCGCATTAAGAGG
>JBOFGJ010000086.1:0-1389 GCA_051649065.1 Flavobacterium sp.
GAGATTAATAGTTTCTTCGCTATATCTGTAAAAGGAACTCTCGTATTGTCAATCAACATATCTAAGATTTGGTGATCGATTTCATCTAAACGAAATTTACTCATAAATCAATTATTTATCTTATTATAATCTATAATTCTGTACAATAATACTAAATAAAATTTATATTTTCTGAAAAAAAAACAAACTTTATTATTTTTTTAATAATTCACTAACCATTACACTGTCTATTTCAATATAATCTGTCAATTCCTTATCGATTACTTCACTTATATTAATCAAAGTATCTTTAAAGAAAAACTCTTTCTTAATAGTGTGATGGACAAATTTACTTTCTTTTTTAATAATATCAACAATAATAGGACAAAATTTAACACATTCTTCCTTTAATTGCTCTAAATACTGAATTTTCACAATATATTGATCTTCAGTTCCCTTGCATTTAACGTATTCTATACTAACATCATTAAAGTTTTTTTCATTCTCAGGGATACTCAAATAGGAATCCACACTGTTATTAACATAATTTTCTTCATACAATGCAGAAACTATAATAATAAGACTTCTAAAAACAATCTTACGACTTACCTCGCGTTCATAATCATTAGGAAAATGACCTGCTTCAAATAGTATAGTTGGTACATTCTGAGATTGAAAGTAATCTCCTATGCAGTTAATGTTAAACCCATCGTCAAAACGCCCTACTTGTCCTGGTATAACCTCCTGAAGCTCTTTATTCATTTCTACGATTAGCTTGATTGCCTCTAATCTATTAGCATTAATTTCTCTCTCTTCATTATACGAAGGAGCTAAAAAAGAGATTGTAGCTGGTTTACCAGTGTCTCCTACACCAAAAATAGTACGTTGATCGTGAAGATTAAACGCATAATGAGGAGCGAACTCTACAAATAGCGATCGCAGCAGCTGACTTTCGGGCTGAGTAAGATCTATAGAGTCTCTATTTAAATCTACTTGATTAGCATTAACACGAGTGTAATAATGTGCCCCATCAGGATTCAAAATAGGCACGATTAAGAAGGTGAATTTACTATGCCAATCCTCTATAAAAGGTTCCTTATTTTCATTCAACATAAGTAAGAAATCAAGAACCCCTTTTGTGGTTGTTGATTCATTGCCGTGCATTTGTGACCACATAAAAATACGCTTTGGACCAACACCCCAAGTTACCGTCTTAATAGATCGATCTTCTACTGATCTTCCTCTCTCTTCTATCTTAAAGTTTTGATTTAAGTCTTCTAAAAATGGAGTGATTTTTTTAAGGGTGACATATCTGCCAAACACATATTTATTTGTGTAATTATTTACTAGAGAAGTATAGTCCATCTTGTATTTATATTTTGATATTACAAATGTAAACAACTTATTTTT
>JBOFGJ010000087.1:0-2607 GCA_051649065.1 Flavobacterium sp.
GTTTCAATTAATTAGAGTTTAGTAAACCCCAATTATATAAGACATTTTTCACTCATATTAATACAATATTTGCAGTACAGTTTTGAGGCCATAAATAGGACTTAGAATGTATTAAAAAACAACTGTATAAAATATCGAGTTATGAAAAAAAGATTACTTCCTGTTGCACTTTTATTAGGTACTATGGCTGCGAACGCTCAAGTAGGAATTGGTACATCAGTCCCAAATAAATCTGCGGAGTTATTAATTGAATCAAACAATAGAGGTTTGTTAATTCCTAATGTGGCTTTAACATCTACTAAAGATAAAACTACTATCACTAATGGTAACGTACAGAGTTTATTAGTATACGCTACTAAAGGACAAGGTGACATCACGCCAGGTTATTACTATTGGGATATTAATGTATGGAAACGTTTAACTGCTGATGCGGATATACCAGGGATAGTAGTAAACAAGTTTCAAGAAATAGTGAATAAGGATGGTGATAAGGTTCAAAATATCATCAAGAATATAGTTAAGAATACAGAAGGTAATGTTATCTACGAAGGTGATAAGTTATATCATATAACAAAAGAGGGTAATAAAGTAGAGATCAACTTTGATGGTGTTGTAAAAGCACATCAGACATTGACTGTATTAGCTTTTGATAAATCTTCAGGTGCTTTAACGTATTCTGATGAAGAGAGTAAAATTACAACAATAGATATTAAGGGAGCTGTTAAGTCTTATGAAACAGTAACTAGTATCGTGAATAACTTAGATGCAGGTACTGTTACATTTAAAGATGAAGCAGGTAAAGAAACTGTAGTAAGTATTAAGGATCTTGTAAAAAAACACGAAACTATTACAACTTTAGTTGATAATGGTAACGGTACATATACTTACACAAGTGAGAATGGGACTAAAACTATAGTAGATATTCCATCTAGTGTAGTTAAGCAATTCGATACTATTATAAAACAACCTGTAACTGTAGATGGACGTACATTCACTACTGTGAATGACTATATCAAATATGTAACAGAAACTAAGGGAGGCTTTACTAAAATCGTTTACAATAAAGAAGGGGATGTAGTATTTCAAGAATGGAATGAAACAAAGAAAGAATGGGTAAATGTAGACAATTCTAAGTTTAGCACTATTGTTAAAGGAAACGAGACTTTAACTGTATTAGGATATGATAAAACTAAGAATACACTGTCTTATAATGATGAGGGAGGTAAAACAAGTACTTTAGAGTTAGGAACAGGCGCTATCACTTACAACAAAGACGCAAACACTATTACCTATACAGATGCTAAAGGAGTTCCGACTACGTTAACATTAAACAAAACAAGTTTAACGTATAATGAAGCAGAGCAAAAGTTAGTGTATGTTGATTCTGAGGGAAAAACACAAACAGTAAACTTAAGTAAATTAGTTACTGCTAATGAAACTGTCACTACTTTAGTTCGTGAAGAAGCAGGTAAGTATACTTATACAAATGAAGCTGGTGCTAAATCTACAATTACTGTTATCGGTGATCTTACTGAAGTAATTAAAGGTAAAACTGATATTGATTTATACAATATATTAAAGCAATTAGTAAACGTAGAACAAACGTTAACTCAGTTGGTTTACAATGCTACTAGTAGACAATTAGTTTATACAGATGAGCAAAATACGCCTCATAGTATAGATGTAGATGCATTAGTAAAAGCAAATCAAACAGTAACTACTTTAAACGGTGGTACTAATATTAAAGTTACTGAAGTTAAAGGTAATAATTCTATCTCTTATACATTAGACGTGCCTACAGCATCTAAAGATGTAGCAGGTGTAGTGAAGCCAGGTAGTGGATTAGACATCGATGCAGAAGGTAACTTAACAGTTAACCTAGATTCTGCGCTAAATGGTAAAGATCTTACAGGTAACGAGATTATCGTTGTTACAGACGGTAAAGGAGCTGTATTAAAAACTACTACTTTAAGTGTTAATGAAAATGCAATTAAGTTAGAAAACTTAGGAGGGACATTAAACCTTACACAACTTCAAAAAGGTAATAAAGGAGATGTATTGGTAGTGAATGAAGATGGTAAAGTAGTATGGTCCGCTAAAGAGGCTGTGACTACTAATAAATTAGAATTGAAAGGAACAGAATTAACTTCTACAGTTAATGGAGTCCCTTCTACTCAAACATTAAAAGATCAATTAACTACTGAGATGCTTCAGGCAGGATCAGTTACAGCTGAGAAATTAGGAGCAGGAAAAGGTAACGAAGGTAAAGTACCAGTAGCGCAAGCTGATGGAACAGTAGAATATCAAAATATTTCGTCTACTAATGTAGATGGTAAATCACTAACATCAGCTAATAACCTACTGACTGTGTCTAATGCAGCAGGAGTAGTATTAAAAGATGTAGTATTAACGATTGATCAAACGAAGTTTGATTTAGCTCATATAGGTGGTACACTTCAGTTGACTCAAATTGAAAAAGGAGAATCGGGATCAGTATTAGTTACTGATAAAGATGGAACAGTGAAATGGGTTAAAGAAGATTCTTCTTTAATTAAGGATTTAGTTAAGGCAAATGAGAGCATTACAACATTGGTTGATAATGGCAAA
>JBOFGJ010000088.1:0-2436 GCA_051649065.1 Flavobacterium sp.
AATAAAGAACTGCTTAATAACAAAGTACAACTACACTTAACTAAACAAGCTGAGCGCGCATTAAGACTGACTTATCTGGAAGTTAAACTGTTTAAAAATGACGAGATTAACTCGGTTCATTTACTACTTTGTATATTGAAAAACAGTGATGATCCTACGACTCAGATTTTAAATAAAATGAAGGTAGATTATGATTCTGTTAAACAAGAATATGTAAATACCAAAGATTCTGAAAGCAATGCTTCAGAGGATTTATTTGAAAGTCCTAAAGCACAAACTTATGATGAATCAAGCCAAGATGACAGTAAAAACACTGACAGCTCTGACAACATTGGAACTAAAACTTCAAAAAGAAGTAAAACTCCTGTTTTAGATAATTTTGGTCGTGATTTAACAGAAATGGCCGAGAATGGTAAGCTAGATCCTGTTGTAGGTCGTGAAAAAGAGATCGAGAGAGTATCTCAAATCTTAAGTAGACGCAAGAAGAATAACCCTCTTCTAATCGGAGAACCTGGTGTGGGTAAATCTGCTATTGCAGAAGGACTAGCACTGCGTATTGTCCAGAAGAAAGTTTCGCGTATTCTTTATAACAAAAGAGTCGTGACGCTAGACTTAGCCAGCCTTGTGGCGGGTACCAAGTACAGAGGTCAGTTTGAAGAGAGAATGAAAGCTGTGATGAACGAACTAGAGAAGAATGATGATATCATTCTATTTATAGACGAGATTCACACTATCGTAGGTGCAGGTGGTGCTACTGGTTCACTAGACGCGTCTAATATGTTTAAACCTGCTTTAGCTAGAGGTGAAATCCAATGTATCGGTGCCACTACTCTAGACGAGTTTAGACAGCACATAGAGAAAGATGGTGCTTTAGAGCGTCGTTTCCAAAAAGTAATCGTAGAACCGACTACTGTAGACGAGACGATTACTATCTTAAACAACATCAAAGATAAATACGAAAGTCATCATAATGTAACGTACACTGATGAAGCTATCGAGGCGTGTGTGAAACTTACGAATAGATATATGAGTGACCGTTTCTTACCAGACAAGGCTATCGACGCTATGGATGAAGTAGGATCACGTGTACACATCACGAATATCAATGTACCTGATAATATCGTTGATCTTGAGCAAAGACTAGAGCTAGCGAAAGAGCAAAAGAACGAAATGGTACAAAAACAAAAGTATGAAGAAGCTGCTCGCTTAAGAGATGACGAGAAACAACTAGAGAAGGACTTAGCTATCGCTCAAGAGAATTGGGAACAGGATGTTAAGGAGAACAGAATAGTGGTTACTGAAGAGGACGTTGCTGATGTGGTATCTATGATGACTGGTATACCTGTAAATAGAATAGCAGAGAAAGAGATTACTAAACTAGCTAATCTTCCTCAGTTAATTAAAGGCAAAGTAATCGGTCAGGACGAAGCTGTCTCTAAGATCGCTAAGGCTATTCAGAGAAACAGAGCTGGACTAAAAGACCCGAATAGACCTATCGGTTCATTTATCTTCTTAGGACAGACTGGTGTAGGTAAAACGCAGTTGGCGAAAGTTATCGCTAAAGAGATGTTTGACTCTGAAGAAGCACTTATCCGTATCGACATGAGTGAGTATATGGAGAAGTTCGCGATCTCTAGATTAGTAGGAGCGCCTCCAGGATACGTAGGATATGAAGAAGGTGGTCAACTAACAGAGAAGATCAGAAGAAAACCATATAGTGTAATTCTATTCGATGAAATCGAGAAGGCACACCCAGACGTATTTAATATGTTATTACAAGTGTTAGATGATGGACACCTTACAGATAGTTTAGGTCGCAAAGTTGATTTTAGAAATACAATCATCATTATGACTTCTAATATCGGAGCTCGTCAACTAAAAGACTTTGGTCAAGGTGTTGGTTTTGGAACAAATGCAAGACAAGAACAAACTGGTCAAAACTCTAAGTCTGTAATAGAAAACGCACTGAAGAAAGCTTTTGCTCCTGAGTTCTTAAACAGAATAGATGATATCATCGTCTTCAATGCTTTAGAACGCAACCATATCGACCTAATCATCGATATCGAGCTTAAAAAGTTATTTACTCGCATTACTGACTTAGGTTATAACCTAACATTAAGTGACGATGCGAAAGACTTCATCGCTGAAAAAGGATTTGATAAACAGTATGGAGCTAGACCGCTAAAACGAGCTATCCAGAAGTACATCGAAGACCCACTGGCAGAAGAGATCGTAAACTCTAAAATAACGCTAGGTGATAGTATCGAAATGAAACTAAACGAAGCTAAAGACGCATTAGAAGTATTAGTTAATGCAAAGTAATATAAGTAAAGGGGGCTGTCTCAAATGAGACAGCCCCCTTATTTTTTTAGTGATAATCTGATTTATAAAAACCTTATCATTAGGTATTATGGATAGTTTTTTGTTTACTTAATT
>JBOFGJ010000089.1:0-1428 GCA_051649065.1 Flavobacterium sp.
TTGAAGTAGGTGTTTTTCCTCAAGAGTGCATTGAACCAATGTTAGAACAAAGTGAAGTTATCAAAAGCTTTGTGGTTGAACAAATGAGTAAGAATAGCAAAGAGAAGCACTATCTTCAGCTGTGTAGAAAGCGTTGGTGAAATGGGATAATTAATTGATTTATTAGTAAATACATAATAAATATCATCTTTATCTGTTATTTATTGTGTAATTTTAATAGATAATTGCACAAACCAAACGCTTATGAAAAAGATTGTTTATTTGTTTTTATTGCTACTGTGTAGCTTTAATATGTTCGCTGCATCTCGCATTATCACAGGGGTAGTGACAGAATCGGAAATGCCTTTACCAGGAGTGACTGTTACAGAGAAAGGAACCCAGACTGGTACGCAGACGGACTTAGATGGAAAGTATAGAATCACTATAGATGATAGTAAACCAGTTGTCTTAGTCTTTTCTTTTATAGGAATGAAAGAAGAGGAAGTACGTGTTGGTGTGAGGAATGTCTATAATGTAGTACTTAAAGCTGATGATGTACAACTGGATGAAGTTGTAGTTATGGGATATGCTGATGCAAAGATGATAAACCACATTGAAGAAGCTCCAGTTGCTTATAGATCATCTAGTTATAGGGAATTACAGGGGAATGTAGCTGGTCTAAAAATTCAAGTAGGTAATAGTAAACCTGAAGGCTCAACAGAGACTTGGAAGAAATCTACACTTAAAGACAACTCTATGCGTTTAGAGATTGGGGATAATGAGTTCTTACCTCTAGAAGATGCTCAGATTGCTATGCAGGTGGATGGTAACCGCATTAGAGTACTTATCGATGCTTATTTTTATAACGACAAGAGAAGTGGACTTGAGGGAACTTTTAAGTTAAAGTTGCCTGTTGATGCTTCGCCTTATTATTTCGCTTTTGGCGGAACTACTATGTTTGACAAAGATGCTAAGGGAAAAAACGCTACTCCGTTAGCAAAACTTCACGATTATACGAAAGACAACTTTGACCTATCTAGTGTAGGTATCCAGAAACGTGAGGATCAAAAGTCTATTAAACAAGCTAGAATAACTGAAAAACAAACTGCTGCAGATGCGTATTTTAGTACGATTAATCGCAAGGTAGACCCTGCGCTTATGGAGTGGAGTGGAGCAGATATGTTTAGTTGTCGTGTATTCCCGTTAGAAGCCAATCAATTGCACCATATTGTAGTAGGGTATGATGTAGATATGGTAGAGGGAGTAGACTTTAGAGAGTTTGTATTGAGCCTTCCTGAGGTAAAGAACAAACTTCGTCTAGATATGGCTGTGGCTGATAATAATCAGTATGTTATCAATCCTGTAAAAGATGCTATAGTAGAGAAAAACAATCAGAAACAATACTTAACATACTTTAATCCTAAGGTTAAAGAAATCAATGTAAAACTA
>JBOFGJ010000090.1:0-4323 GCA_051649065.1 Flavobacterium sp.
TTGAATAATCTGTGTTTATTCGTATGTATTAGTGCTTATTGTTGGGGGTTAATATAGATAGTTATTTAATATATTAAGAAATAATTTGATTTTTGATTATGGTATAGTTTTTGTTTTTTTACTTACGGTACTTCTCTACTAATTAGTTGAAAAACTTTAATTGTTAGTATTTACTAAAGGTATAAGAAATTGTCAGAGGAGATCTTATGCCTTTAAGAATAAAAAAAAATGAAGTCATTTTAAAAGAAGCTAAATAGCTACTTGCACAGTATGTTGTTGTAAAGTTTTAATAATTAAGGAATTTTCAGATAATGTGCTGTTTAAACTGATTATTTGTTGTTAATTGTTGAAAACACCTGTTTAAGTATTTATTAATTGAGTGTTTTATTAATGATAATTATTGTTAATAAATGAGTATATTTATAATGGAATATAATTGAAAGGATATGAAAAAAAGGGTAATAACTATTGGAGTTTTAATGATGAGTGGATTAGCTTTCTCACAAGTTGGTATTGGGACGAGAGCGCCACATAAATCTGCATTACTAGAATTAAAAGTTGATAAAGGAGAATATAGAGGAGTGTTAATTCCTCGTATACCTTTAAAGGGCTTAACTGATACATCTTCTATAAATAAAGGTGATATAGCAACTAGTTTATTAGTTTTTAATATTACTGATAATGGCGTTTTAACTCCAGGTTTTTACTATTGGAAGGGGATTGAGTGGGTTCGTGTTATTGATAGTAATGATATTATTGATAATCTTGATAATTTTCCAAGAAATAGTGTTTTAGGTGTTAAAGATGATAAGTTAGTATTACTCGATACTAAAGGAGGAGAAGTAGATACTCCTATTCAAGATCTTAACATAGTTACAACTATCACTGAAGTAGAGAAAGGTAAGTATATTTATACGAATGAGTTAGGGGATAAGAAAGTTATAGATGTAAAAGGAACAGTGATTGAAAATATCACAGAGATATTAAATGAAAAAGTAGTACAAGAACAAGTCTTTGAAACAGTAGCTGCACAAGGGAAAAAGGTTACAGGAGACGAGGCTATAGCAATAGCAGGTGGTGAGAAGGCTGCTTTATCAGAGATGACTCTGTCACTTAAAGATAAAGGAGTATCATCTGCAAAGATTAAACCAGGTGCTGATAAACAACTATTGGTAACAAAGAATGGTGTGGCTCAATGGGTAGCAGCAACAGATGAAGTAATTCAAGAGGCAGTTAAGTCACATGAGAAAGTTACTTTATTAATAAACCATGGTAATGGTAAATTTACTTACTACAATGAGAAGGGAATAGATAAGAATGGAAAACCTATTTCTGGAGAAGGAGAGTTATTTGATGCCAATACGTTGCGTATTGTAGAAAGAAAGGATAAAGAGAGAGGTATCTATGATTTCTTTGATGGTACTTCGCTTGTTACACCATTGATGACTATTAGTACACGTGCTAATTCAATCTACATTGAGAATAGCTCAACAATCATACAAGGAGATAACTTACAGGAGATAGTAGATAATATTATTCAGAAAATAGAAGTTGCTCAAGGTAAACCTGCTACTTTAAGCGGGCAGGGTATCTTGATTAATGGTAATCCAGAATTGGCAGGGTCTGTGTTGAAAGAGATGATACTGACGATAGCGAATGATGCGATTACGACAGATAAGATTAAGGATGGAGCGGTAACTACACATAAGATCAAACCAGGTACAGATAAATATATTTTAGTTACTAAAGAAGGAAAAGTACAGTGGGTACCTGCGACAGATGACATCATTAAAGATGTTGTGAAAACAAATGAAGTAGTTACTGTAGTTGTAAATAACAACGATGGCACTTATACATATTATAATGAGAAAGAGATTAATGCGGATGGTACACCTGATGAAAAGAAAGGAACTAAGATAGATGCCAATACCTTAACTATTGCAGATAATAGTAAAGGGAAGTATATCTTTAGTGATGGTAAAGGTGTTTTAGCAACTATTGATATTGCTGGAACAGTGATAGAGAATATTACGGAGATATTAAGCAGTAAAGAAGTAAAAGAACAGATATTTGAAACGGTAGCTGTACAAGGTAAAGAATTAAAGAAGGGGGATGCATCGATTCTTATTGAGGGTGGAGAAAAGGCTGTATTAGCAAATACTAAAATTTCTGTAGCAAATAAGGGAATTACACCTGCTAAAATAGAACCAGGTAATGAAAAATATCTTTTAGTAACGAAAAATGGAGAAGTACAATGGGTACCTGCGACAGATGACATTATTAAAGATGTAGTAGATGTTAATGAGACTATAACTATCTTATCAGTTAATCCAAACGGTACATTTAATTACAAGAATGAGAGTGATATAAAGAATGGTGGGATAGGTATTGACTTTGATGCCAATACTTTAAAAATAGAAGAAAAAGTAGGAGAAAAAGGCGTGTATGTTTTCTATGATGGAAAAACAAGTTTAGCTGCCCCTCTAATGACGATAGACGTTGCTGGAACAGTGATAGAGAATATTACGGAGATACTGAATAGTAAAGAAGTAAAAGAACAGATATATACTACTGTGGCTGCTCAAGGAAAAGCAGTTACTTCTCCTAAAGCATCTATCACAGTGGGAGGTGAAGGTGATAAAGCTGTATTGAATGCAATGCAGTTAGATATTGCTACAGATGGTGTTACTACAACGACTATTGCTAATAAAGCGGTGACACCTGCTAAAATAGAACCAGGTACACCAGGACAATTGTTGGTAACTAATGTTAATAATAATGCGCAATGGGTAGATGCAACTGATGATGTGATTAAAGAGTTTTTAAAAGGGAACCAAGTTGTCACAGAGTTAGTAGATCTTAAAAATGGTAAATTCACTTACTTTAATGAAGATGATTATGACGCAAATGGAAAGCGTAAAACAACAGCTACAGGGATTACTTTTGATGCCAATACATTAGAGATAAAAGAAGTTAAAGGAGCTAATGGAAAAGGTAGTGGGGTATATAATTTCTTTGATAAAACTAGTAAAGATATTCCCATAGGAACAGTGAATGTTACAGAAAATATAATTAATAATATTACTGAGATTCTAGGTAAGGAGGATGTTAAAAATGAGATATTCAACGTTGTTCAAAACAAAGGTCAATTAGTAGAGAGTACAGATGGATCTGTGGCAATAACAGGGGGAGAAAAGGCAGTGTTAAACAAGCTTATTCTTAATATTCAACAAGATGGAGTTACGACTGCTCACATTAAAAATGGTGCAGTGACTACGGCTAAGATAGGATCAGAAGAAGCAAAAAAAGGAACAGTTTTAACAGCTGATGGTTTAGGTAAAACAGCTTTTGTTACTCCTACAGATGCTGTAAAACCAGCAATGCAAGGGGATTTGGTAGGAGAAGAGTATGTTGTTAATGTGCTAGGTGGAGAGAATGTATTATTTGGTGATAAAGATAAAAAGGTTACAATATCAATTAATCCAGGGGGTATAACAAGTACTCATATCCAAGACGGAACAATAGTAAATGGTGATATCGCTAATAAAACAATTCAGGCAACTAAGTTAGATGCAACTGGGGCAGCACAAGGAGCTGTAGCAACGGTTCAGACAGATGGTACAGTACGTTATCAAGCGATTAGTGGAGATGTTATAGCAAATAAAGGAGATATTATTACTACAGATGGTGTATCAGTAGATAATGGCACTGGGAAAGTGCTATCTAATGTGACAATAGGTCTTACTGAAAAAGGGGTGAATATTGATAAGATAACTCCTGGTACAGATAAATATATCTTGGTAACTAAAGGAGATAAGGTAGATTGGGTACCTGCATCTGATAGTATTATTAAGGATGTAGTAAAGAGCAATGAGACAGTAACTATATTGTCTGTGGAGAATAATGGTACATTCACGTATCAAAATGAGGACGATATAAAAAATGGCACTGCTGGAGTTACTTTTGATGCTAATACTTTGAGGATAGAGGAAGAATTAGATGGTAATAAAAAAGGTACAGGAAAGTTTAATTTCTTTGATAAGTCTAAGCCTACTCCTATAGCAACAATAAATGTTAGTGATGCAGTTATTAATAGTATTACAGAAATATTAAACGATTTAACGGTACAAGGGGATATATATAATACTGTAGCTAATCAAGGTAAAGCATTGACATCTACAGATGGGTCTCTGAATATTCCTGTAAACAAGGTAGGATTGGCAGATTTAAATATTGGTATTGCTACAGATGGAGTTAAGACAGTGCATATAGCTAATCAAAATGTTACAGCAGCTAAGTTAGATGCAACTGGTGCATCTGAAG
>JBOFGJ010000091.1:0-1197 GCA_051649065.1 Flavobacterium sp.
ATCTGGCGTTGCTAAAAAGCTAAAAGGGATATTACCTCCACCATTTATAATTCCTAAGACATCAGCCTTTAAAACACTTTGATTCACTTTAACTGTACTGACTACAGCATTATTACTATAAAAAAGAACTTCTACTCCCGAGGCTACATCAGCTTTTAAAAGCCCAGAAGGCATCTGCATCTTTAAGCGTACTACTTTCTTATTAGTCTCCTCTGGCAAATAGAAAAACTGTTCTATCTGATTATTCAATCCAACAGATAATAACTTAGAACTACCTATAGTGGTAAAACTCTGCAAATCACTATCAATAGCAAAATGCTCATTAGTAATAGGACGCGTAGTACTACCTAATAGTGTTAAAACCTCACCAGTAGCCTTGTAATTAGTAAGTATCTCTGGACAAGATGGCAAAGTAGAATAATAGAACGAATCATAAATATTCATATAATTACTACCTCCTAATCCTGAAGTCTGGTCTTGTATAACAATCTGATTAAAATTTGCCCCTGCAGTAACCCTAGCATAGTAGTTGCCTTTTGCATCCTTTACAAAACGTATTTTAGACTCATCAGTATCCTTATAATCACGTAATCCAACTTTATAAACAGGAGTTGTACCTTGATTAAAGGTAAAAGTTGTCTCGTGAAGTCCCCCAAGTAGTCCACCTAAAATATCTTTCAAAAGAGTACCTACATATCCACCTAATATATAATCTAAGGTTTCATTCTCTGAGCTACTTAACTTTATGTAATACACATGCTTAGTCCCATCTATCGCACTAGGATGCGTTAGCGTTAAAATATATGATTCTAATGTTGATGACTTTACCTGAGTAAAACTATCTTCGTTTGTATCATAAGCTTTTTGTCTCTCGGCTAATGGCATATAGTCCCCACCTCCTAATGGTTTAGGATTACTACCAGAACTCGTAGGTCTACTTTTAACCCCTGCAGAATTAACGGGTTGTCCAAGCAAGCTAGTCTGCATCAAGAAAAACAAAATCAATAAAAGGCTTTTGTATATTTTGTAATATTTCACCATGTTCTCTAGTTTTAAATATTAGACAACTACTTAATTACAAAAACAACATTGACAAAAGAGTAATCAGTCCCTGTTCCCTTAACTGTATAGCTTAATACACCATTCTGATCAATACTTAAATTCTCTAAAGCAGAGGTGTCATAATCTGTAATATAA
>JBOFGJ010000092.1:0-1197 GCA_051649065.1 Flavobacterium sp.
TTTGCGTTAGTTTATAGGTAACGTAAGGTTGATCTACTTTACTTAAATTAAAGTGATATGAAAATGATGTGCTGTAGTCAAGGTATTTGGGAGCTAGTTCTTGATAAATTAGTTCTCTTTTTTTGTTAAACACCTTGAAGTCACTAACTGTGTAATTTCCTGCACCTGAATATATTTTGAATGTAGCTAAGCCTGTGATTCAATTCTGTTCTATATGCCCCTCTAGATAAGAGACTGTTTTTACATATTCAAAAGGTGATATTATTTGAAGTTCCTGGGTAGCGCTTACTGCTATAGATTCTTTGCTGCGTACAGTTATTGTTATTCTTCCTCTTTTCCCTTTTAGTGCATGAACAACTCCTTTTGCATCAACGGTAGCTATCGAATTGTCTGATGATATAAACTCTAGCAAAGAAAGATCTGTATTATATGGGATAGTTTGTATTTGAAGTGAATAAGTAGTTCCTCCTATTACTTTACTAGGAACGCTTGTATTATTTGTAAATGTTATAGATGTTACTTCTTTAGGGATAATCTGTAGATCAACACTGGCGGTTGAACCACTAGGTGAAATAGCAGTTATGGTTACATTACCTAATGCTTTACCCAATACTTCCCCTTCATTGTTAACTGTTGCAACATCATTATTAGAACTTTTCCACTTTAAAGTACTTATGTCGCCTACAGGATATGTGTATACATTAAGTTTGTGTGTGGTGTTGATTATTAATTGATTAGCGTAAATATTGGCTGATATTTGAAAATTAGTTATTCCTATTCCTTTAATCTTTATTAAAATAACGTCTCTAATAGGAGTGCCTTTTAATGATGCTTCAACATAGACCTCCCCATCACCAATAGCTTCAACGATACCATCTTTTATACTGATCATTTCGTTTTGATTGAAGTACCAAAAAATATCCTTTTTATCAGCATTCTCAATTACTAAGTATTCATTTAAATCAATTGTTTTATTTTTTTTTGCGTCTATTTCTACTTCTTTCGTTTTAAAAAAAAGTTTGATTTCACTTACGATAATTTTTATAGTTGCTTTTTTGTCAGTGCCTTTGACGAGAACTGTTATTATAGCTTCTCCAACTTTTTTAGAATTAATAGTACCTTTGTCTACAGATACTATTTCACTGTTATTGCTATTCCATTCAAGATCACTAAGGTTTGCATTGTCAACAATTAGTT
>JBOFGJ010000093.1:0-1212 GCA_051649065.1 Flavobacterium sp.
AGATCGCTTATTATCACTTCTCAGTATTTGAGTAGCCGAGATGATAACTCTATTACTTCACGTAGTATAGTCATGAACTTTTTAAAACAGACATTCACACCAGAACGTATTAATAGTTATAACCAGTTAAAAGCTTGGGAGCTTAGAGGATTGACATCTCTAATCGTAGATCTGATAGAACATAGAGAGTATGTAGAAGAAAATCTTATCGCTAGATTTAAGATGTACCAGGATAAGTTTAAGAAAGATCTAGTAGCTGCAGAATATCAAGAACGTGTATTTAACAACTATGTAGCTCTTATCGCTCCATTATCTCTAATTAAGGATAAAATACATATTCCTATAGATCTAGATGAACTATATACTCAGTTTAAAGAATGCATCATAGATACATCAGATCTTATAGTGGAGTCTGAAGGACTAGCTGACTTCTGGAAGGTACTAGAATACCTACAAGAAAGTAATAGAATGTCTGATAAGGTACATTATAACATTAAGACTGAACAAAAGATAGAGCTTGCTAAACGCAAAGACTCTAAAGCTGTATGGGAAAGTCAAAAGCCTGTTAAAGTGCTATATCTAAATCTAAAAGCTGTACATCAACTCTATGATAAGGAGATATCTACTCGATCAGGTTCTGAAGTAATTACAGAAGCAACAATCCGTAACTACATAAAGTCTAAAAAGTACTTTATAGGTATTAAGGATTCATATCGATATGGCAATAAGTCAACTAATGCATTTATTTTCAACTATGACATGATGAAGCGTGGATGCTTACTGAACTTAGATCGAGATGAAAACAATAGTGATAACGAGAACAATGATTTCTTTAACTACGATGGAGACAGAAGTGAAACAGGTATCATCTAGATGTATAGAACTAGAGCTAAGATTAGTCACTAAAGATGACTTATATCTCTTTAGAAAGGCAGGCTTTTTATACTTCGTGTATGATCATACTGAAGCAGCATTTAAACCATATCCATACTATACACATAAAGGAATGGACATACAGGCATTCTATGACCTATTTAACCTAGAAAGAATATTTATACCTAAAACAATAAATGATTTTATATGAAAAGATTTACAATTATCGCAAAAGACTTCAGAGAAGAGAAAGTATTAACTACTGAAGCTTTAACTGTAGTACAAGAACTCCAGTCAAAAAAAATAAACCACATAGAGCTTATTGATAATGAAAAACAG
>JBOFGJ010000094.1:0-1349 GCA_051649065.1 Flavobacterium sp.
AGATATGAAACCAGTATTCTGCGGAGAGAGTATGTTCTCCTTTGTACCAAATGCTAGTAAAGTTGCTTTTATTTATCTATGTGAGTATCTACAAAAGAAAAAATACTCACTTCTAGATTGTCAGGTGTATAATGATCACCTAAGCTCTTTAGGAGCTTACGAAATACCTAGAGAGGTGTATATGGAGTATCTTCCTAAAAAGTAAGTTAGGTATATCTTAGTTTATTTATTTCCCAAGTTAATGTATTAAGTATTAGTAATTGGCCACTTAGTGTGGGTAATTCTAGTATTGCTTTTAATGTTTCGTGTGCCACAATAGTACCTATAATTCCTGGAAAAGTACCTAATACTCCGTTTAGGTTACAGTTAGGAACATCTTCTACTGCAGGTGGTTCAGGAAATAGGTTACGTAGATTAGGAGAGCCTTTGTGGTTAAATACACTAATCTGCCCTTCGAATCCGAATATTGTTCCAGATACTAGTGTTTTGTTTAGTAATACACATGTATCGTTGACTAGATAACGTGTGGAAAAATTATCACTTCCATCTACGATAATATCATAATGTCTTAATATCTGTTCAGCATTGTTTGTATTGAGTTTTTGATTATAGACAGTGAAGTTTATATGTGGATTAATCTGTTTGATGCGCTGATAGGCAACTGCTGTTTTATTTTGATTGATATCTTCTTCAGTAAATAATATTTGACGATGTAGATTGTGTTGTTCTATTGTATCAAAGTCAACTACTGCAAGTGTGCCCACGCCACAACTCGATAAGTATGTAAGTACTGGAGAACCTAATCCTCCAGCACCTATTACTAATACTTTAGCTTGTTTTATCTTCATTTGACCTTCTACACCTACTTCTGTTAGATTCATTTGTCTGCTGTACCTTAAAAAATCAGTAGTATCCATATTGTAATGTTTTAGTTATTGATATGCTTTATCCCAGTCTTTCCATACTGGTTCATAACCTGCCTTTTTGATTAAAGAATATATTTCGGCTGTAGTTCTGTTATCACAGATTTCAAATTGTTCTAAAGAATCTTCATCAACACTATATCCACCTGGATTAGTCTTAGAACCTGCGCTCATCGTAGTAGCTCCTAGTTTGAAGACATTATTTCTCAGTATTTCACTTTCTCTAGTTGATATCGATATTTCTAAGTCTTCATTCCATATTCTATAGGCACACATAAGTTGTATTAGATCTTTATCTTCCATAATGAAGTTCGGTTCTATCACACCTTCGGCAGGCCTTAATCGTGGAAAAGAAACAGAGTATTTGGTTTGCCAATAGGTCTTTTGTAAATAATCGATGTGTAGTGCATTAAAGAAACTGTCTAC
>JBOFGJ010000095.1:0-3296 GCA_051649065.1 Flavobacterium sp.
GGCGTTACCTAATGTGGAACTTCACAGGTAGACAAGATGACATCCAAGGTCAAGGTGACTTACAACATGGTAACTGGATCAGTGGTATCACTTTCCTTGATGAGATTCGCTTAGGTTCTCAACAAAACCTACCTTCTGATGTATTAGAAAACAAAGGAAGAAATACATACTTCTTCTTGCCTTTTATACTAGGACTTATCGGTGTGGTATTCCATTACCGCAAAGACCCTAAGATGTTTTGGGTACTTTTAGTGCTATTCTTATTTACAAGTTTTGCCCTAAAAATATTCTTGAACGAACGTCCATTCGAACCTCGTGAGCGTGACTACGCAGTGGTTCCAGCATTCTATGTATTTGCACTGTGGATAGGGTTCGGAGTATATGCTATCTATGATGGACTTAAGAAATATGTACAACCTAAGCTAGCAGGACCTGTAGTATTAGCAGTATCACTATTCGCAGCTCCTGTCTTACTAGCTCAACAAAACTGGGATGACCACGACCGTTCAGATCGTTATACAGCATTAGCAAATGCTAGAGCATATTTAGATTCATGTGATCCGAATGCAATCCTATTCACTATTGGTGATAATGATACATTCCCACTATGGTATTTACAGGATGTAGAAGGGTATAGAACAGATGTACGTGTAGTATGTACGAGTTTATTACCATTAGACTGGTATATCGACCAGATGAGAGCGAAAGCTTATGATTCTGAGCCTCTACCTATCTCGTTCACACATGACCAATATGTAGGTAATAAACGCGATGCTGTCTTAGTCAACAAGATGATCGAAGAGAGAATAGACATCAAATCACTTCTTAACTTTATCAAATCTGATGATGACAGAACGAAGATGAAAACTGAAGCAGGTACTACATTATACATCGCTCCTACTGGTGCCATTAGAATACCTGTAGATAGCGCTAACATCGCTAAATACAATATCGTTTCTCCTCATTTGAGAAAAGACGTATTGCCATACTTAGATATCGACATCCCTGATCAGGCTATCTATAAGCACCGTCTAATGATGCTAGACATTATCGCTAATAATAACTGGAAGAGACCGATCTACTTCTCTGGGGGTAGCTGGAATGATGATGACTTCGTGTGGATGAAAGACTACTTACAGTTATCAGGATTAATTTATAAATTAGTTCCTATCAAATCTACTGCTGAGAGTTCTCACCCACTAGACAGAGGGTCTATCGATGCAGATAGAATGTACGATATCGTGACTAAATGGTACTGGGGTAATATGGGTAGTGATAAGATCTATCACGATCCACAGACTAGACGTAACGCACTTAGCTACCGTATTAACATGGCTCGCCTTATGGAACAGTTAATCGCGGAAGGCAAAGAAGCTAAAGCGAAGAATGTTATCGACATAGCCATGACTAATATGCCTATCAAATACTATGGATTATACCAAATTGTACACCCATTCGTAGAGGGATATTATAAAGTAGGAGAAAAAGAAAAAGCTCGTGAAATGGTAAAAGAGCTTGTTCAGAAATCTAAAGAATCTCTTACTTATTATAAAGGTTTACAGATGGATGACATTCAGTATTACCAACAAGAAATTATTACAGACATAGAAATATGGAGAGAATTATTAGAGACTGTCAAAGAAGATGATCCTAGTTATTTTAAAACTCTTGTTGCAGATTACAACACATATAACGGTTACTTTGCATACTTTAAGAGACCTAGTTTATAGTTTAAAAGGCGATAGATTTAAATCTATCGCCTTTTCTTTTTACCTTTGTCCTACTTTTAAATAAAGCAGATATACGATGATCGAGAATAAAAACCAATCTAGAACAAATATTGGACAATTAGGTGAGTTTGGATTAATAGAGCATTTGACTCAAAACTTTACTATCCAAAATGACAGTACAAACAGAGGAATTGGTGATGATGCCGCAGTTCTTTCGTTTGGAGATGATAAGGTAGTTGTATCTACTGATCTATTGATAGAAGGAGTACACTTTGACTTAGCATACACGCCTCTTAAGCACTTAGGATATAAAGCGATAGTAGTTAACCTATCTGATATCTGTGCGATGAATGCTGTACCTACACAGATCACAGTATCTATAGCAGTATCTAATAGATTCCCATTAGAAGCATTAGACGAATTATACGAAGGTATCGCATTAGCATGCAACTATTATAAAGTAGACCTAGTAGGTGGAGACACTACCTCATCTCAAAAAGGGCTTATCATCAGCGTAACAGCTATCGGTAAGGCAAAAGAAGAAGAGCTAGTATACCGCAGTGGTGCAGGAGAGACTGACCTACTAGTAGTGTCAGGAGATATCGGATCTGCATACATGGGGCTTCAAATCTTAGAAAGAGAAAAACAAGTATTCCTAGTAAACCCAAATAGCCAACCTGACTTATCTATCTATGAATATATCATCGAGAGACAACTTAAGCCTGAAGCTAGAACAGATATCAAACAGTTATTAGCTGACTTAGAAGTACAGCCAACAGCTATGATAGATATCTCAGATGGACTATCATCAGAGATTATGCACCTGTGCAAACAATCTAAAGTAGGATGTAATTTATATGAAGACAAACTTCCACTAGACCCTCAGTTTATGAACACCTGCGAGGAGTTTAACATCGACGCAACGACAATGGCTATAAACGGTGGTGAAGATTATGAACTACTATTCACCATTAAGATGGAAGACTTCGAGAAGATAAAAGGCAATCCTAACTTATCTATCATAGGACATATGACTCAAGAAAGTGAGGGCGTTCACCTAATCAGTAGAGAGAATACTAAGATTCCTTTAAAATCAAGAGGTTGGAATCCTTTAGAAGATAAAGACGAAGAATAAAACATATACTAGAAGAGGCTATTTCTACTTAGAAATAGCCTCTTTTTTTTTCCAATTTTACCATTGGATTGGCTATCTACACAAAGTACAGCTACTAAAACTCCCCCTTATCACCATACTTCCTTACTGTAGCTACACTCCTCCCCCACCTTATCGCAACTTTATAATCACAAGTCCACTACTTTTTACGAAAAATCAAATCCCCATTCTAAATATTAAAAAAATAGCAAGTAAAAAGAAATAACACCTCAATATTTAAAAACAATTTCTCATACTGACACCAAACTGAATACTGAATCAAAAAACCACAACAACATATAAAACAACAATAAATCTTCTCTCATTTGATTTAAAATTAAATTATCAATAAATATTATTTATATATCACACATTTAATTATATTTGAGAATACCAAAAACTAATTTAAATAA